>NZ_JAPSIW010000449.1 GCF_031178505.1 Streptomyces sp.
TCGACGAGGACCTCCGCGCCAGCGAACGGATCAGGGCCGGACGCTGGAGGAAACGATCCGCCTTCCACCGCGCGCAGGAGGCGGCGGTCGTACCCATCCGCCGCTTCCTGTGACCGCGCGGGGCACGTGGGTCCGTGCCCCGCACGTCGCGCACCGGTGAGGAGAACCCGCGGACCGGCGAGGCGTTCGTCGACCGGTTCGGGGCAAGAGGGGTCCTACGGCGAATCGTTGGCACCGACCCCGGAAACGAGTGTGATGACGTTGTCCTTCTCCTCGCCCACCCAGCCCCACGACCACGCCCGGCACCCCGCAGACGCGAGGCGCGCCAACGGCATGGCCATCGCCGCGCTGGTCCTCGGCATCGTGGCGCTCGTCCTCTTCTGGACCGTGTTCGGCGGCATCGTGCTGGGCCTGGCCGCCGTCGTCCTCGGCATCATCGGCGCACGCAGGGCGAGAGGCGGCCGGGCGCCGCACCGCACGATGTCGGTCGTCGGCGCGGTACTGGGCGCGCTGGCCCTGATCGTCTCCGTCGTGATCCTCGCCATCGGCGCGTCCGTCCTCGGCTCCGACGAGTACGAGAACTTCGACGAGTGCGTCCGGAACGCCACGTCGCAGGGCGAACGCCAGGCGTGCGAGCGGGACTTCGAGCGGGACGTGAACGACTGACCCCTCGCGCCGGTCCCGGGGAGCGGGCAGCACGTTCTTCCCCGCACGGCGCCCGCCCTCCGGCCGCACGGGCGGCCGGGGACGGACCGAACCCGGGCCCCGGCGGCCGTCCCCCACCCGGGGGCCGCCGGACGGGGGAGGAACCGGGGTGATCGAGTGGCATCCGTTCGGCCGAGTTTTCGGCGTGCGGCGCGCGGCCACACGTCACTGTCGGATCCATCCCGTCCGTCATCCCCTGGAGGACCCTTGACCAAGCACCCCACACGGCGCCGCGCCGCCGTCGCGGCCGTCGCCACCGTGCTCTCCCTCGCCCTCGCCCCGGCCGCGTCCGCCGCCGACGGCCCGGTCCCGCAGGGGACGGTGAACTCGGCTTCGCAGGGCCTGAAGCCGCTGGCGACGTCCCCCGCCGCGTACGAACTGGGCGAGGAACTCGCCGAACTCTCGGGCAAGGAGCTCGAGATCACCTACCTGGCCGCGATCATCCCGCACCACCGGAGCGCGGTCGAGATGGCGGAGCTGGAGCTGCGGCGCGGTACCGACCCCCGCGTACGCGCCGCCGTCGAAGGCATCCTCACGGGCCAGCGCCTCCAGCTCGTGGAGCTCACCCACCGGCTGCACCAGTGGTACGGCCTCACGCCGAAGCAGGCCCGGGAGAAGGCACCGGAGGAGGCGCGGGAGGAGATCGACGCCCTGGAGAGCGACACCCGCGCCCGCGTCGAGGAGCTGCGCCGCGCGCCCGCCGGGAAGGGGTTCGACGCCGCCTTCGTCCGCCGTGTGATCCCCCACCACTCGGCCGGCATCGTGCAGTCCCTCGAGGCCCAGGCCCGCGCGGTCCACCCCGAGCTGCGCGAGGCCGCCAGGACCGGCATCAGCGCCCAGCAGGCCGAGATCGACGACTTCCGCGCCTGGCTCGCCGGCCACAAGAAGTAGCGCCCACCCGCCACGGCGCGCCTCCCGCCGTGCGGGGGCGCGCCGCGCGGTGCGGCGGGGAGCGGCTCCCCGCCGTCCTCCTCGTACGGCCGTCCCGCCGCCTGCGCGGAGGCGCGGGGCGAGCGGGCGGGGCGCCACCGTCGCGGGCCGGCGCCCGCCCCGGGTCCGGTTTTCGTATGATTCAAGGGCTTCAAGGGTTCGGTTCGTGGCGGAGAGACCGTCGTCCACCGGGTCCGACAGGAAGGCCCCCATGAACCGCTCGGCCCCCACCGGCGACGCCCGTCGTCCGGCCCCGCCCGCCGCCACCCCCGGGGAGGAGCGGCCGGAGCAGGCGGCCGCGCTTCCGGCGGCGGAGACCTTCGAGGAGGCGGGCCTGCCCGCCGCGCTCCTGACGGTGCTCGCCGAGCAGGACGTCACCCGTCCCTTCCCCATCCAGGCCGCCACCCTCCCCGCCGCCCTCGCCGGGCGCGACATCCTGGGCCGTGGCCGCACCGGCTCGGGCAAGACGCTCGCCTTCGGTCTTCCGCTGCTGGCGCGCACGGCGGGCCGCCGCGCCGACGCCAAGCGGCCCCGGGCCCTGGTCCTCGTCCCCACCCGCGAGCTGGCCCAGCAGGTGACCGAGGCGCTCACCCCGTACGCCACGGCGCTCGGGCTCCGCCTGCTCACCGTCGTCGGTGGTCTGCCGATCGGCCGCCAGGCCACCGCCCTGCGGGCCGGCGCGGAGGTCCTCGTCGCCACCCCCGGCCGCCTCGCCGACCTCGTCGGACGGCGCGACTGCCACCTCGACCGGGTGGAGGTCACCGTGCTCGACGAGGCCGACCGCATGGCGGACCTGGGCTTCCTGCCGCAGGTCACCGAACTGCTCGACCTGGTGCCGTCCGGCGGGCAGCGGATGCTGTTCTCCGCCACGCTCGACGAGGACGTCGACTCGCTCGTCCACCGCTACCTGGGCGACCCGGTGGTCCACTCCGTCGACCCGTCGGCCGGCGCCGTCGACACGATGGAGCACCACGTCCTGGAGGTCCGGGCGCCCGACAAGTTCACCGCCGCCACGGAGATCGCCGCCCGCGAGGGCCGGGTGATCATGTTCCTGCACACCAAGCACTCCGTCGACCGCTTCACCCGGCACCTCGCGGGCAGTGGGATCCGGGCCGCCGCCCTGCACGGCGGCAAGTCGCAGCCGCAGCGCACCGACACCCTGGAACGCTTCAGGACCGGAGCCGTCACCGTCCTGGTCGCCACCGACGTGGCCGCGCGCGGCCTCCACGTCGAGGACGTCGACCTCGTCGTCAACGTCGACCCGCCCACCGACCCCAAGGACTACCTGCACCGCGCCGGCCGCACCGCCCGCGCCGGCCGCTCGGGCACGGTCGTCACCCTGGCCCTCCCCGAGCAGCGCAAGGACCTGGCCGGGCTGCTGGCGCAGGCGGGTGTCCGCGCCCGCGTCACCCCGGTCCGCTCCGGAGAGTCCGCGCTCGCCCGCATCACCGGCGCCCGCACCCCTTCCGGCGAACCCGTCCCCGGCGCGGCCTCCGCCACCCAGGAACGCCCCCAGCGCGGCGGCGCCGCCTTCCGCGGCATGGGCACCGTCCCCGGCCGCCCCGGCCGTGCCCGCAACGAGTCCCGCCGCGCCGCCGAGGCCCGCAGGACGGCCGAGGCCCGCAAGGCGGCCAGGGTCCGGCGGAAGGGCTGAACGGGACGGCGGGACCCGGTCCTCTCAGCCCAGGACCTCCCGCAGCCAGGACCGTTCCGCCCGGCTGGTCGCGCGGGCGATGAGGAGCATGCCCCGGCGGTAGGGGTCGGCGGTGTCCTCGGCGCGCAGGGGGCGTTCCCCGTCGTGGAAGAAACTCGTCCCCCGCTCCAGGAACTCCAGGCGCCGCCGCAGCACCGCGTGCTGATCGGCCACGTCGGGGAGGTGGGAGAGGAAGGCCAGGACGGTGAAGAAGCGGCTGCCGTCGCTGATGTCCAGGCCGTCCGCCTCCCTCAGCCGGCGCAGGAGTTCGGCACGTCCCCCAGGGGTCAGGCTCAGGGTGTACCGCTGGGCGGCCGAGGCGCCCGGTTCCGCCCTGCGATCCAGCAGTCCGGCTTTCACCAGCCGGTTGAGCGCCGGATAGAGACTGCCGTCACTGACCGGCCTGGCGTGCCCGGACAGCCGCCCGAGCCGTCGTCGCAACTCGTAGCCGTGGAGCGGCCCGTCCGCCAGGAAACCGAGGATCGCCAGTTCGAGCATGCTGCTATCCTCGCACATCGAATCGAGGTACAGCGAATCGAGGTACGCCGATCGGCGTGCCGACGCGGGGGAGGAGCCGGTATGGCGGGGACGGCGTACACCGAGGAGTGGGTGACCGCGCGGGCCCGAGAGGCCTACGAACGGGGGCGGGCGTCCTTCGAGGTGCGGCCCGACCGCACGGCGCTGCTGGTCGTCGACATGCAGGACGAGTTCGTCCGGCCGGGCTGGAGTCCCTTCTGGGTGCCCGCCGCGACCCGCATGGCGCCGAGGCTCCGCCGGCTGGTGGAGGTGAGCCGGGCCGCCGGCGTCCCGGTCCTCTGGACCCTCTTCGACGACACGCACTTCGGCCTGGACCGCCCGAAGGCCCTGGCCCACCTTCCGCATGCCGACACCGACTGGCGCCGCCCGGGCCCGTCCGAGGTGTGGCCGCCGATGGGCCGCCGCCCCGACGAGGTCCTGATCCGCAAACCCTCGTACGGCGCCTTCCACGACACACCGCTCGACACGGTGCTGCGCAACCTGGGACGGGACACGGTGGTCGTCACGGGGACGCTCACCAACTACTGCTGCGGCACCACGGCCCGCCAGGCCTACGAACGCGGCTACCAGGTGGTGTTCGGCGCGGACGTCACGGCCACCGACGACGAGACCCGGCAGGAGCCGGAACTCGCCGTCCTGCGCAAGGGCTTCGCCCTCGTCCTGACCGCCGACGAGATCGAGGCCCGTCTCGCACCGCCCGCCGCCCGTCCGTGAGGAGTGCGGACGCCCGGCGCACGCCCGGTGGACCCCTGACCGGCGGGCCCTCCGGCGGCCGCCCCGCCCCTGAACGGACGTGGCGGCATCGCGCCGAGCGCGGACCGTCGCGTGGCCTCGCGGCGCCCTCATGGGCGGCGCGCCGCGCACGCGGTGGGGCGGCACGCGTACGGGGACGGGGGCGGTACGGCGTACGTCCCGGACGTACGCGACCCGCTCGGACCGGTGGCCCAGGGAGCCGGACCCCGCACGGGGTGGTTCCGGACCCCGGCCACTCGGCGTCGGCCGCGGGAGCCGCCTCGGGCGACCCGCCCTGGCGCTCCGCCTTGCGCCGCCGAGGCCGGCTCCGGAGCCCGGTCGTACCGCTCCGGAGTCGGCGTCCCGGTCGTACGGCTCCGGAGCCCGCGCCCGCCGAGCCGTACGCTCAGTCCGTGGCGGTGTGGCGCAGGATCTCTCCGGCCAGGCGGGAGTCCAGGGCCGCCGGCAGGGCGTGCCCAAGGCCCTCGATCACCACGAGCCGGGCCCCGGGGATCGCCTCCGCGTGCGGCAGCGGATACGTGGGGTCCTCCGCGCCGTGCAGCACCAGTGCCGGGGCGGTGATCCTGGCCAGGTCGCGTACGGTCCGCTCCTCCGGCGCGGCCCCGGCGCGCAGGTGGTTCATCCCTGCCCGCAGGTCCCGCGCCCGCGCGGGCGCCCGCTCCTCCATCGCCCGGTACTCCCGGTCGTCGAACGGCAGCACCGGGCCGTGACGAGGAAACGTGTCCCACGGTCCCGCCCCCCACCGCGGGGGACCGGCCGGAGCCCGACTCCCCGCGCCCCCAAGGCGGTTGACAGTCGCGTCGATCATCGGTAGAAACGTCGGCAGCGTCGCGGTGCACCCGGCAAAGAGACCGCCGTGGGCATGGAGGCGCGGAACCCAGGGATCCACCTTGGTGACAGCTCACGAACACGACGTCCCGGCCGGCACGCGCCGGAGAGACGTACCGCCCCGGCCCCGGGGCGTCTCCCGCCCGGACGGCGCGCCCCCGCGCGATCCGCGGCCCTTCCCCGCGCCGCCGCCGGTCCGGGCTCCCCTCGAAGCGGCCCCTTCCGGCGCCCGGATCCGTCCCCTCCCGGACGTCCCACCGCGCTGAGCGACGGGCCGCGCCCGCACCTCCACCCTCGTACCGTCCGTTTCCGCGCGTCCGGCGGATGACGCACGGCGGTCCGCCGCGCCGTCCCACCCGCGCGCCCCGTCGGCCCGGCCCC
>NZ_JAPSIW010000450.1 GCF_031178505.1 Streptomyces sp.
TCGGTGTGGAAGTCGACCCGGGCCCCACCGACCACGGCCGCCTCGGAAGGCGACCCACTCTTGGCGATGCGCGTACCGTCGGCGATCTTCGTCGTCATGGCGTCCCACACACGGACGGGCACGACCTGGCGCGCCTTGGTGCCGTATCCGGCGTCGTCGCGCTCCGCCTCGGTGTGGAAGTCGACCCGGGCCCCACCGACCACGGCCGCCTCCGACGACCAGCCGCTCTTGGCGATCCGGGTACCGTCGGCGATCTTCGTCGTCATGGCGTCCCACACACGGACGGGCACGACCTGGCGCGCCTTGGTGCCGTACCCGGCGTCGTTGCGCTCCGCCTCCGTGTGGAAGTCGACCCGGGCCCCACCGACCACCGCGGCCTCCGACGGGGACCCGCTCTTCGCGATGCGCGTACCGTCGGCGATCTCGGTCGGGAGGGCGTCCCAAACGCGGTCGGGAATGGTCCACATCCGCTTCTCGCCGAAGCCGCAGGCGATCAGCTCGTCCATCGACATGAACGGCACCTTCGCCCGGCCGACGATGCCGGCCTGCGAGCTGCCGCTCGCCTTCTTCACGCGCGTGCCGTCCGCGATCCGGTCCGGGACGAGGCTGAACGCCCGGCCCGGCAGGGGGCGGACCTTCGACGCCCAGTCCGTGCCGAAGCCGGAGTCGACGACCTCCTGCGGGGAAGCGAAGTTGACCCGTGCGCCGCCGATGATCGCGGCGACCGGGGTGCTTCCGCCGGTGCCCTGGATCAGGGTTCCGTCGTCGGGAACGTCGGCCCGGATCATGTGGAACGCGCGCGCCGGGAGCGTACGGACCTTGCTCGCCCAGTCGGTGCCGAAGCCCGCGTCGATGACCTCCTGGGGGGAGGCGAAGTTGATCCGCGCGCCACCGAGCATCATCGCCACCGGTGTCGGCACGCCGTTCGCGATGCCCTGGACGAGCGAGCCGTCCGGCGGGATGTCGGCGTGGAACTCGTTGAAGGCGCGGCTGGGGATCGCCCGCACCTTGTCACGCCAGTTCGTCCCGTAGCCGGTTTCGACGACTTCCTCGGGCGAGAAGAAGTTGATGCGCGAACCGGCCACGAACATGGCGACCGGCGTCGAGGTGCCACCGCCCGTGCCCTGGACGAGGGTGCCGTCCACCGGGACCGTGCCGAGGCTGTTGAACGAGTGGTCCGACACGATGACGACCTTGGAGGCCCAGTCCGTGCCGTGGCCGGTGTCGACGACTTCCTGGGGTGAGGCGAAGTTGACGCGCGCCCCGCCCACGACCTGGGCGACGGGTGTTCCGTTGCCGCCGTTCCAGCCCTGCACCAGCGTCCCGTCGGAGGGCACCCTGTTCATGTGGTCGCGGGCGTCGACCGACCAGTCCGAGATCTTGGGCGGACGGCCGCAGTTCACCGGGGAGTTGCAGTGCGACTGGTGCAGGGGCGCGCCTCCGGCGAAGATGTACACGCGGCCGCGCTGGTCGATGGCCGACGAGCCGTTGCGCGGTGTTTTCGGACCGGCGTCGATGACCGACTGGTACGTGGGGCGGGGCGTGGAGTCGCAGATCCCGCCGTCGCACGTGGCCTGCCAGACCGGGGCGCCCCCGACCATCTTGTAGACGCGCCGGGTGTCCGTGGTGTGCAGGAGCGTACCGTCGGCCAGGCCGTGCACCGACGTCACGGGCTGCGGTTGCGGCGGAGCGGGCGGGTTCGTCGGACCTGGAGCCGCCCCACCGCCCCGCCCCGTGCCCTGCGTGACCTTCTTGAATCCCTCGCTCTTGGGCAGGTTCACCCAGAGCGCGGACTCGTGGCCCACGAAGTGCTCCATGCCGGCGTTGCACCCGGCCGGCAGCCACTCACGCGTCAGGAAGACGCGCTCGGTGAAGATGCCGTAGGAGACGTAGGTGATCTCGTGGGACGGGGAAACGGTGTTGGTCTTCAGGCCCACCGAACTCGTCAGGGAGGCCTTCGCGCCGATCTGAATCTCGAGGTTGACCTTGGCGACGAGGTAATCGACCGACATGCCGGCGGTGAACTGGGTGCTGAGCTCGACCGTGTCGGACTTGGTGACGGTCACCTCCAGGTTGTCCCCCGGTGCCACCCGCCAGGGCCCGTCGGATGCCTTGAAGTCCTCGTAGTGCTTGCTCACCTTCCAGGCGGTCGGCCCGCAGGAGACCGGGAGCGGCAGGGGTGGTGGGTCGGCGGCCCGGGCGACCTGGGGCGTCGTCGCCACCAGCCCGCCCGCCAGCAGAACGCCGGTCAGCGCGGTGAGCGCCGGCCGCAGCCTGTGTCCGAGCATCATGCCTTCTCTCGCTGAGGAATGGCCCGGTCACCCACGTAGGGGCGGGCCGGGAAAGGGATGACTGACCGGGCGGAGAGGTGACGTGCGTCAGGCCGGTCCGGGCCCGGCCGTGCTCCCGCGCGGTGCCGCATTCCCGTGAAGGCATGCTGTGGCTGCGGTCTGGGCAGCAAAGATCGCCATACGAACGTTCCCCCCGTGGAGAGCCGCACCCACGTGTCACGCGGGTGCCGGCTCCTTGGCGCAGTACAGGTTCGGAGGGTAGACGCAGCCGCCGCCAGTCTGTCAATGCGTCCGACGGAACACGTTCCGCGTCCGAATGGAGACGCTCCGCGACGGATCCGGGGGAGCGCGCCCCCGACCACATGCGGAGGGCGAGGCTCCCGCCCCCGGCCGCTCACGCTTTCCGGGCGCGCCGAAGCCATACAAAGGTTCGAGGCGGGTAGGTGCCGGGCGTGAACGAGCAGAAGTCGCCGCGCCCGGAAGCCGAGGACCTGCTGACGGGGCTCAGCGTGGACAACCGCCGGCCGGAGCAGCCCGTGCTGCTGGACTCCTCCGGCGCCCCGATCCGTACCTGGCGGGAGAACTACCCGTACGAGCAGAAGATCCGTCGCGCGGAGTACGAGCGGAGCAAGCGGATCCTGCAGATCGAGCTGCTGAAGCTGCAGCGCTGGGTGAAGGAGACCGGGGCGCGGCTGGTGGTGATCTGCGAAGGACGTGACGCGGCGGGCAAGGGCGGCACTATCCAGCGGTTCACGGAACGGCTCAACCCCCGCGGAGCCAGGATCGTGGCCCTGGACAAGCCGACCGAGCGGGAGGCGGGGCAGTGGTATTTCCAGCGCTACGTCGCCCACCTGCCGGCCGCGGGTGAGATCGTCTTCTTCGACCGCTCCTGGTACAACCGCGCCGGCGTCGAGAAGGTCATGGGGTTCTGCACGCCCGAGCAGTACGAGCTGTTCCTGCGGCAGTGCCCCACCTTCGAGGCCATGCTCGTGGAGGACGGGGTCCTGCTGGTCAAGTTCTGGTTCTCGGTGTCCCGCGCCGAGCAGCGCACCCGCTTCGCGATACGGCAGGTCGATCCGGTCCGGCAGTGGAAGCTCTCGCCCACCGACCTCGCCTCCCTGGACCTGTGGGACGCCTACACCACCGCCAAGGTCGAGATGTTCCGCGCGACCGACACCGAGCACGCGCCGTGGACCGTGGTCAAGAGCAACGACAAACGCCGCGCGCGCCTCGAAGCCATGCGCAGCCTGCTGTGGCGCATCGACTACGACCGCAAGGACGAGGCGGCGGTGGGACGGCCCGACGATCTCATCGTCGGCGCCGCCGACACACTCCTGGAGGCCGGCGAGGAACCCACCGACCTCTCCCCCACCCCACTGGCCGGCCAGCCCCTCGGACCCGGCCTCCACCCCCACGACCCCGCTCCCTGACCCGGTGCGCGGCGAGCCCGGCCCGACACCGGGGTGGGCCCCTTCGCCGTCACGGATCTGCCGCGGGCTGCCGGTGTTCACCGCGGCGAGCCCCGTGGGCCGCGCCGCGCGGTGGAGTCCGGGCGCGCATGCGTCGGCCGGTGGGTCTGGGCGCGCATGCACCGGCCGGTGGTCGCCCGGCGGCTCGACGCCGCGCGACCACCGGCCCGCCGGGTGGCTCGCGCCCCGGGCAGCGGGCGTCCGGTTACAGCTCGTCGAGGTCGAGCGCCTCGGCCATCGCGCGGTAGCCGGCGTCGCCCGGGTGGAGATGGTCGCCGGAGTCGTACGCGGGCAGCATCCGGTCCGGGTCCGCCGGGTCGGCGACGGCGCGGTCGAAGTCCACGACGGCGTCGTACGCGCCGGAGGTGCGGATCCATCGGTTGACCGCGTCGCGCCTGGCCTCGTTCTCCGGGGTGTCGTAGGGCGAGCCCTTGATGGGCGTGAGGGTCGCGCCCACCACCCTGACACCCTTGGCGCGGGCCTGGCGGATCAGCTCACGGTGGCCGTCGATCAACCGCTCGACGGACACCTCCGGGGTCGGGCCGCCGGGGAAGCCCGGGCCGCTGCCGCCGATGTCGTTGATGCCTTCGAGGACGATCACCGTGCGTACGCCCCGCTCGGTCAGGACGTCCTTCTTGAACCGCTCGATGCCCTTCTCGCCGGCCCAGGTCGTGTCGTTGACGACCTGGTTGCCGCCGATGCCGTGGTTGAGGACGGCACGCGGGGCGCCGGCGGCGGCGAGGCGTTCGGCCAGCTCGTCGGGGTAGCGGTTGTCGGCGTCCTGGGTGGCGCCGACGCCGTCGGTGATGGAGTCGCCGAAGGCGACGATCGCGTCCCGGCGGGGCGCCTTGCCGCCGAGGACCTCGACGCCGGTGAGGTAGTACCAGGAGGAACTGGTTTCCCGGAACGCGGCGCCCGACACGTCGGAGCGGTGGTCGCCGGTGGCGCGGTAGCTGGTGGCGCCGGCGGCGTGGTGGAAGGTGGCCGGGCCGGTGTCACCCGCCAGGTGGAGGGTGACGGTGACCGATTCCAGCGCCTTGAGCCGCAGCGGGACGCCGTCACTGAGGACGGTGCCGCCCACCGGCACGGTGACGGAGCGGCCGTGACCGAACGTCAGGTGGCGCACGGTACCGGGCTGGACGGCGCCGCCCGCGGCGGTGCGGGCGACCGTCGCTCCGGTGATGCGCAGCGGCGTGGTGCCGTAGCGGTGGGAGAGCTCGATCCGCGCGGCGGTGCCCCCGGCCGTGACCCGGACGACCTGGCGGACGGTGTGGTTCGAGAAGCCCCGCTGCGACCAGTTCGGGCCGAACGGCGCGCTCGGCGCCTGCGGCGAGGCCGCCCACGCGCCGCGCCAGGGGCCGGCGCCGTGCGCGGTGCCGGCCGGGGCGGCGGTCGTCCCGGCGGGCGCGGCGGCCGTCGCGGTGGCCGTGAGGGGCAGGGTGGTGAGGGTGGTCGCGGCGAGCAGCGCGATGCCGGCGCGCCGCAGGGTGTTCGTGGTTCGCATGTGGGTCCCCGTGAGTGTCGTGTCGTTGACGATCACCCATAAGCGGATGCCGAATCCGGTTATTCCCCCGGGGAGTTGGAGGGTTCACCTGCCCACGGGGAGGGGCATGCGCGTGCCGCCCCTTCCGGGGCGGGGGGGGGGAGCGAATGGGGAGAGGCGGCAGGCGGAGGCCGTCCGGGTGCGCGGAGCGGCCCAGGTGCGCGGGGACCAGGACCTTCCTGCACCTGCCGGCGGGGCCGGTCGGCCGTACGGAGGCGCCGGCGCTCTCTCCGTACTCCTCCCCCGGCCTCGTGGTGGTCCGGTGCGGCGACGACGGGACCGGGAACGGCGCGGCGGCCGGTCGTGGCACGATCGGAGCATGATCCAAGCGTGTCTGAACGGTCGGCGTACGGCACAGGAGCATCCCCAGGTGCCCCTCACGCCGCGGCAGTTGACGGCGGATGCCCGGCTCGTCCGCGCCGCCGGGGCTTCCTCCGTCCACCTGCACCCCCGGGACGGGCAAGGCCGGGAGAGCCTCGACCCAGCGGTCGTGTCGGCCTCCGTGGGGGCGGTCCGGCGTGC
>NZ_JAPSIW010000451.1 GCF_031178505.1 Streptomyces sp.
GGCGCGGTGGTGCCGCGCGGCCCTCCCTGGTCGCGCGGGTGTCGCCGTCCCGGCAGGCCCGACGGCCCCCGCCCGGCCGCGCGCACCGGCACACCTCTGGTGGGCGCCACCCGCCCGGGCCCCGTCCCGGCGCGACGGGCGGCGCAGGCGTCGCCGCCCCGGCCTGGCGCCCGACAGCACCCCCCGCCGCGCGTACCGGCACGCCCCTCTGGTGGCCACCCGCCCGGGCCCCGTCGCGGCGCCGAGGCGCGCCCGCACCTCCGTCCCGGCAGGGTGCCCACCGGCCCGCCGGTCGCGGCGCAGCGGCCGGCCCGCACCTCCGCCCCGGCAGGGCGCCCGAGGGCCCCTCGGCCGCGGCCCGGTCCGCCCCTCCGTCCCTCCCCGGCGGCGCCGGGCCGGCCGAAGCCGCCCCTTTGGTCTAGACCGCCTGCTACCGTCGGCCCGACGATCACGGCCGTTCGGACCGACCGGGCGGTCGGCGCCGGAGCGCGGCACCAGGACAGAGGAGGACCGGCATGGAGCAGGCGTGGGGTGGAGGGACGGAGACCCGGGCCGGTGGGGAGCGCCCGCGCCCTGGAGGCCGGCCCGCCACGCGGGCGTACATCGGGTCGTTCACGTCCGCCGGCGGACGGGGGGTGATCGCCGCCGACGTGGACGCGGCGACCGGCGCGCTGACCGTCACGGGGGCCACCGACACCGTCGCCGACCCCTCCTTCCTCGCCCTCGCGGGGCCCGTCCTCCACGCCGTCTCCGAGACGTCGCACGGCGCTGTCGCCGCCTTCGACGTCACCGGCCCCGTGCCCCGGCTCCTCGGTGAACCCGTCCCGGTCCACGGGGACAGCCCCACCCACCTCACCCACCACGCGGGCCACGTCCTGACCGCCAACTACGGTTCCGGCAGCGTGAGCGTCGTGCCCCTGGCGGCGGACGGCGGCCCCCGGCCCGTCACCGGCGTGCTGCGGCACGACGGAGGCGGGCCCCACGCCGGGCGCCAGGCCGGACCGCACGCCCACCAGGTGCTGCCCGCGCCCGGGGGGCGGTGGGTGGTGAGCGTGGACCTCGGGACCGACTCCGTACGGATCTGCGCGCTCGACCCCGCGACGGGGGCGCTGACGCTCCACGGGGAGACCGCGCTGCGCCCCGGCACCGGGCCGCGTCACCTCGCCTTCCATCCGTCCGGCGGCCACGCCTACGTACTGAACGAGCTGGAACCGACCGTCACCGTCTGCCGCTGGGACGCCGGGGCGGGCGTCCTCACGCCGCTCGGCGAGACCCGGGTCGTCCCCGACGGCACCCCCGCGGGCCCGTGCTACCCCTCCGAGGTCGTGGTGGCACCGGACGGCCGCCACCTGTGGGCCGCCGTGCGCGGCGACGACACCCTCGCCGTGCTCGCCCTCGACGCCGACGGCGCGGGGGTCACGCTCGTCACCTCCGTGCCGTGCGGCGGTTCCTGGCCCCGCGACCTCACCCTCGACCCCACGGGGACACGGCTCTACGCGGCCAACGAACGCTCGGGTGACGTGACCTGGTTCGACCTCGACCCCGCGACCGGGATCCCGGTCCGGGCGGGGTCGGTCGAGGCCCCGGCGGCGTCCTGCGTCGTCCTCGCCTGATCCGCGTACGCGGCAGGGCCCGCACCGGAGAGGTCCGGTGCGGGCCCTGCGTGCGCCAGGAGCGGCGGTCGGCGACCGTCAGAGCGACGGGGCGCCCTGCGGCTGCTGCGGCAGGCCGAGCGCCGCCGAGTACTGGGACAGCACCAGCTTGCCGATGGCCGGGTACGCCCCCAGGGCCTCGGCCGCCGCGCAGCCCGCCTCCTTCGACGCCTCGTCGAGCAGACCCTCGGCCAGCTCCGGGCCGATCAGGTACGGGGCGAGGGCCAGCTGCACCGAACCGGCGCCGCGCAGCTGCGCGGCCACGGAGGCGATGGAACCCTCCTGGTCGAGCGCGGCGGCCATCACCGGCACCGCGAGGCGGGCGGCGAGCAGCATGCCCGTGATCCCCGCCGCCTGCACCGCCTCCTCGCCACCGACCGTGGCCAGGATGATGCCGTCGGCCGCCGTGGCGACCGTGAAGAGACGGGCGCGGTCGGCGCGGGCCAGGCCCGCCTCCGACAGCCGCACGTGCAGGGCCTCCGCCAGCAGCGGGTGCGGGCCGAGGACGTCCGTCAGCTCGGCGGTGTTGCCGCTGTCCATGACCGCCTGGCGCACCTGGCGCATCAGGGCGTTGTCGGGGCCGGCGAGCAGCGGCACCACCACCGCGGCCGGGCCCTCGGGGGCGCTGGCCTCGCGGCCGGCCGCCACGGCGATCTCGTACCGCTCGGTGCGCAGCCGGTCGGCCGCCGACAGGACGGTCGCGAGTGCCGGGTGGGCGACGTCGTCGCCCTCGAGGAAGCCGACCACGGCCTCCAGGCCGGGCAGCTCGGAGCGCGCGATGCTGACGACCTCGTCGGCCAGCGCGCGTATGGCGTCGGACGGCACGCCGGGAACGGCGAGAACCAGCGCGGGAGCGCCCTCGGGCGCCGCCGCGGGTTCGGGGCGACGGTGCCGCCCGGACTGACGGGGGCGCGGCATTCGTACAGGCAGGCCGGAAGCAGGCCCAGTGGGGGAGCTCATGGCGCCGCATGCTACTGGTTTCGTACGACACCGGGTCGGGTGAGGTGCGGTCGAGCGCCTTCCGTCCGCATATGTCCGGTCCGGAGCGCGCGCACCGCCCCCCACCTGGGCGGATACCGTTCGGTCAGCCGAAAAGCCGCAGCAGTGACGGGTCCTCCGGGAGCCCCGGTTCGTCGCGGGCCAGCGCCGCGGCCAGCTCCACCGCCCCGTCCAGCGGATCACCCGCCGGAGCGACCGTCCTGGCGTGCGGCAGCCGCTGGGCGAGCTCGGCCCGCAGCGGTACGAGCAGGGGGTCGCCGATCTTGAACAGGCCGCCCGTCAGGGCGACGGCCGCACCGGCCCCGGGCGGGCACACCGCCTCGGCCGCCTCGGCCACGTGCCGCGCCGCCTCCGCCAGGACGGCCGCCGCAACCGGGTCCTCGGCCGCGCAGAGCGCCACCTCCGGCGCGAAGGAGGCCAGGACCGCGGGCCGGTCGGTCCGCGGGTACAGCGCGCCCGGCAGGCCCTGCGCCGGCCCGAACAGCCGCTCCGCCCGCGCCAGCAGGGCCGTCGAACCCCCGCGCCGTCCGTCGTGGGCGCGCAGCGCCGCCTCCAGTCCCGCCCGCCCGATCCAGGCGCCGCTTCCGCAGTCCCCCAGGAGGTGGCCCCAGCCGTCCGCACGGCGCCAGGTCCTCAGGTCCGTACCGAGCGCGATCATTCCCGTGCCGCCCGCCACGACCGCGCCGGGCCTGCGGCCGAGCGCCCCCACGTAGGCGGTGACGGCGTCGCCCGCGAGGGCGAGTCGGCGGGCCCCCCAGGCGGCGGCGAGCGCCCCCGGCAGCTCGGCCCGCAGTTCGTCGCCCAGGGTCGCCATCCCGGCTGCGCCCACGGCCACCGCCAGGACCGGCCGCCGCCCGGTGCGGGCGCGCAGGGCGGCGACGGCCGGAAGGACCTGTTCGAGGAAGTGCCCGGCGGAGATCCCGCCGGGGCCCGTGCGGATCGGTTCGCGCGAGGCGGCGCGTTCCAGGACGGTTCCGGTCCCGGCCTCGGCCAGGGCGAGACGGAATCCGGAGCCCCCCGAGTCGACGCCGACGACGAGCCCTCCGGAGGGCTCGTCCACCGGGCCCGTGGGATCCGGCGCGACCACCTCCGGCAGTTCGGGCAGTTCGGGAAGCTCGGGAGCCACGGAGACCACGGTGCACCGTCCTCGGAGTAGGGGAGCGGGGGAGCGGCGGGCAGTTCGGAACCCGTTGTCACTGTAGGCCGGTAGAGTGACGGACCGTGACAGCGCGACCCTTGAACGAACTGGTGGAGCCCGGCTGGGCGGAGGCCCTGAGCCCCGTGGCGGGACGGATCGCCGCGATGGGCGACTTCCTGCGGACCGAGATCGCCGCCGGCCGTACGTACCTGCCCTCGGGGCAGAACGTGCTGCGGGCCTTCCAGCAGCCCTTCGACGAGGTACGGGTCCTGATCGTGGGTCAGGACCCCTACCCCACGCCGGGGATGGCGATGGGGCTCAGCTTCTCCGTCGCGCCCGAGGTGCGCTCGCTGCCCGGCAGCCTGGAGAACATCTTCCGGGAGTTGCACACCGATCTCGGCCTGCCCCGCCCGTCGAACGGCGACCTCACCCCGTGGACCCGGCAGGGCGTCCTCCTGCTCAACAGGGCCCTCACGACGGCGCCCCGCAAGCCGGGCGCCCACCGGGGCAAGGGCTGGGAGGAGGTCACCGAGCAGGCCATCCGGGCCCTCGCGGCCCGCGGCAAGCCGATGGTCTCCATCCTCTGGGGACGTGACGCCCGCAACGCCCGTCCGCTCCTCGGCGGGCTGCCGGCGATCGAGTCGGCGCATCCCTCCCCGATGTCGGCGGACCGGGGCTTCTTCGGCTCACGTCCGTTCAGCCGGGCCAACGAGATGCTGCTCGGCCTGGGCGCTCAGCCGGTGGACTGGCGCCTGCCCTGACCGGCATCGTCCCGGGGCCGCCCGGCCCCTTGGTCCCGCCCGGGACCGGAGAGCCGGAGAGGCGGGTCCCGGGTCACACCACCGCGGCTCTGACGCAGAGCACGTCGGGGAGGTGTTCGGCGAGCAGCCGCCAGCTGTCGCCGTCGTCGGCGCTCGCGTACACCTCGCCGTTCCGGTTGCCGAAGTAGACGCCCGCAGGGTCGGCGTCGTCCGTGCAGAGCGCGTCCCGCAGCACCGTTCCGTAGTGGGCGCTCTCCGGCAGGCCCAGGGTCAGGGGCTCCCAGGTCGCCCCGGCGTCCGCCGTGCGGTAGACCCGGCAGCGGCGCCCGGCCGGGACCCGGTCGGAGTCGGCGGTGATCGGGAAGACGTAGGCGGTGTCGGGGCGGTGCGGGTGCGCGGCCACGGCGAAGCCGAAGTCCGAGGGCAGCCCCTCGCCGATGTCGGTCCAGGCGGCTCCGCCGTCGTCGCTGCGGAAGACGCCCCAGTGGTTCTGGAGATAGAGCCGGTCCGGATTGCCCGCGTCCTGGGCGATCTTGTGCACGCACTGCCCGAACTCCGGGTGGGGATCGGGCAGGAAGACCGCGGAGACTCCCCGGTTCGACGGATCCCAGGAGGCGCCGCCGTCCAGGGAGCGGAAGACGCCGGCGGTCGAGACCGCGACCGTCAGCGCATCCGCCGTACGCCGGTCCGTGACGACGGTGTGCACGGCCTCGCCGCCTCCGCCGGGCACCCACCGGGAACGGGTGGGGTGCTCCCACAGGGGCCGCACCAGCTCGAAGGTCTCGCCGCCGTCCGCCGAGCGGAACAGCGCGGCCGGCTCGGTGCCCGCGTACACGACGTCGGGGGAGTGCGCGGGCGCGGGATGCAGCTGCCAGACCCGCTCCAGGGACGTTCCGGTGTCCTCGGGGAACCGCACCGCGGGCCGGGCCGGTTCCGTCCACGTCCTGCCGAGGTCGTCGGAGTGGAAGACGGAGGGCCCCCAGTGGGCGCTGTCCCCGCCGGCCAGCAGGCGCGGGACCGGCCGGCGGGTGTCGATGGCGACCGAGTACACCGCCTGCGCGGGAAAGCACGGATCGTCGTCGAACTCCCACCGGCCCGCGCGCCTGCGGCCGATGAAGAGACCCTTCCGGGTGCCTACGGTGAGGAGTACGTCGGGCATGGCTGCCACCTCCAGGACGCCGTTGTCGCGGATACGGGCCAGTCTGCACCCGGCCACCGACAACGACCTCCGCCGACACTCGCGCCCGCGCGCCCGGGG
>NZ_JAPSIW010000452.1 GCF_031178505.1 Streptomyces sp.
ATCGCGGAGAAGCGGTGCGAGGCCGTCAACTCCGCCTACGCGCTGGACACCTGGGCCGTGCCCGGGGACGTGTGGGTGTACTACTACCTGCCCAGCGAGCAGAGCTGGCGGCTCGGCGACCGGACCGTGACCTGCGCCCTGGCCACCGAGGGCAAGCCCTTCACGGGGGCGCTGCGCTCCGACGCGACGGTGCTCGACGCCGACCAGGTGCACTTCCTGAAGACGATGAACCCGATCGAGACGGTCGTCCTGCGCGAGCCCGAGCAGGACCCGGACGAGGACTTCGCCGCCAACAAGGCCTGGGCCGGGCAGGTCCTCGCGGCCGTCGACGGGGCCCGCGCGGGCCTGGGGAAGCACCCCTGGCCGGAGACGGTGCGCAAGCCCGTCGCGGAGCTCGGCACGGAGCTGGACGCCGCTTCCGAGCAGTGGCGCGCGCTCGCGGGCGCGGCCGACCCGGAGGCCTACTGGGAGGCGTACGACCGCGCCTTCGAGCTGCTGCCCGAGGACACCGGGGCGGGGGCGCGCACGGCGCTCGGCCTGACGGACACGCTGCCGGACGGCGGGGCGGGCGGTGGGACGGGCGGCTCCGGGGACGGGCCGGGAGGCGGTGCGTCCGTCTGACCCCTCGGGGCGGAAGGGGTTACCCCGGGTGACTGCCGGTGGCAAGCATTGTCATCACTTCGAGTGAAACCCTGGCCCATGCTTGCGGCGCGCCACCCTGGGTTGTCAGGCTGTAGCTGTCCGTCAACCTGAGGGGGGAGTGTCCAGTGACGTTCGGTGAGCAGCCCGCCTACTTGCGCGTGGCGAGCGATCTCCGGGAGAAGATCGCCAACGGCTCGCTTCCCCCGCATACCCGTCTCCCCTCGCAGGCACGCATCCGCGAGGAGTACGGGGTGTCGGACACCGTCGCACTGGAGGCCCGCAAGGTGCTCATGGCCGAGGGCCTCGTCGAGGGCCGGTCGGGGTCGGGGACGTACGTGCGGGAGCGGCCGGTGCCACGCCGGATCTCCCGCTCCGGGTACCGGCCGGCGTCCGCCGCCAGCCCCTTCCGCCAGGAGCAGGCGGCCGAAGGCGCGCGCGGCACCTGGGAGTCGAACAGCGAGCAGGGGCGGGCGAGCGCCGCGGTGGCGGCCCGGCTCGGGATCGAACCCGGCGAGCGGGTCATGCGCACCCGGTACGTGTACCGGGACGGCGGCGAGCCGATGATGGTCTCCACCTCGTGGGAGCCGCTCGCGGTCACGGGCAGGACGCCGGTGATGCTGCCCGAGGAGGGGCCGCTCGGGGGGAGCGGGGTCGTGGAGCGGATGGCGGCCCTCGACATCGTCGTGGACAACGTGGTGGAGGAGGTCGGCGCCCGGCCCGGGCTCGCCGAGGAGCTCATGGCGCTCGGCGGGGTGCCGGGGCATGTGGTGATGGTGATCGAGCGGACCTTCTACGCCTCGGGGCGGGCCGTCGAGACGGCGGACGTCGTCGTCCCGGCCGACCGCTACCGCCTCTCCTATCACCTGCCGGTGCGCTGACACCCGCTCACGCCGTGCGCCCCCGCCCGCCCCCCGGGCGGGGGCGCGTGGCATGCCCGCCGGGCGCGGCCCTTCGGCCGCCCGCCGTCGGTTCCCGGCCGATCCGTATCTCTTCGTGAAAACCCGTATCCGCTGTGTGAAGGTCAGGCGTAAGCTCGGGCATATGCGCAATGCGGTTTCCTGGAGATCGTCGAAGGCGCCCGGACCGACGGAGGGAGAAGCCCGATGACCGAGAGCGGCCCCGTCCTTCCCTGGCTCGTCATACGGCAGGACGACAACGGCCACCGCTACCGCGTGGGTCAGTACGCCACCGAGGACGAAGCCCGGAAGATCGCGGACAGCCTCGACGCGCGCGGCCATGAACGGCTCTACCGGGTCGAGCGCCTGGGAGGCGCCCCCGCCTGAGCCCGCCCCGGGCCGCGCACCCCTCTCACGGCACCACCACCACGGCACCGCCTCCATGCCCCTCACGGGCCGGGAGCGGTGCCGCGGCCGTTCCCCGGGCGCCCCCGCGCACCGCCCACCCTCCCGGTAGGGTCGCGTCCGTCGGCTGAGGGACGCGAGGGAAGAGGGGTACGGCCGTGCTGATCGACACCGTCGCCTGGGTGCGGATCGAGGGCGGCCGGATCCTGTGCGCCCGGCCCCGGGGCAAGGGGATCTTCTACATTCCCGGTGGCAAGCGCGAGGGCGCCGAGACCGACCTGCAGACCCTCGTCCGGGAGATCGAGGAGGAGTTGACCGTCCTGCTCGACCCGGAGACCGCCGTGCACACCGGAACGTACGAGGCCGGCGGCCCCGGCCTCCCCGACGGCGCCGTGGTCCGGATGGCCTGCTACACCGCCGAGTACCGCGGAGAACTGCTCCCCAGCAGTGAGATCGAGGAGATGGCCTGGTTCTCGTACGCCGACCGCGACCGCGTACCGCCCGTCGACCAACTGCTGTTCGACGACCTCCGGGCCGCCGGCGCCCTGCGCTGACCCGCGCTGCCGCCGCACGGCCGGCGTTCCGTCCCGCCTCCCGCCTCCCTGCGCGGGGCCGGCCTCCTGCCTCCTCGCACGGCCGGCCTGTGACCCCGACCCACGCCTCGCGCCGCCGCCCTTCCGTCCGGTCCCACGCTCGCCGCACCGCCGGCCGCCCTGCGCCGACGCGCGCTCCCCCGCACCGTCGGCGGGGCGCGCGAGGCGTTCTCTACGCCGTTCGTGCCCCCGTGCGCCGACCGTCCCCCACTGGCGCGATATTCGACCGGAAATAACGGGTATGTCCAGAATGTGCCCTTGAGGGGGGCGGGGGTCTTCCTGCTGACGCACGGCTGGGGAAGTGATCGGGAGTGAGCGACGCCGACGGCGACCGCGCCGAATGGACCTTCCCCGCGGAGGCCGACGCCGTGCGCACCGCCCGGCACGCCGTGCGCGCCACCCTGCGCGGCTGGCGGCTCGACGCGACCCTCGCCGACGTGACCGTCCTGCTGGTCAGCGAGTTGGTGACCAATTCCCTGCGGTACGCCTCCGGCCCCATCGGCGTCCGGCTCGTCCGCCTCGGCCCCGACGGCACCGGCCCGGGCCCCTGCGACGCGCTGCTCGTGGAAGTCTCCGATCCGCTTCCCGATCCGCCCACCGAGCGGCCCGCGGGCCCCGACGACGAAGGGGGGCGCGGTCTGGCACTGGTGGCCGGCGCCGCCCGCCGCTGGGGGACCCGAAAGGGAAGGACCGGCAAAACCGTATGGTTCGAGCTGGCTCTCCCTGGTGAGTAAAGAGGGTGGGACGACGATCACCGGCACTCGGCCAGAACCGAACGAGACCACCCTGTGATCGTGAACGTCGTGCCGCCGGGGCCTGCCGTACTGAATACTGCGGGCATGGCCGGTCCGGTGCGGTGAGCTGGAGGGGACGGTCGCGTTGAGCGAGATACCTGAGACGGCGAGCGGCGTCGTGTGGCAGAGCAGCCCGCCCGGGTCCATCTATGACTACATACGGGTGGCCTCCTTCTCCCTCGGCCCCGACGGACTCGTCGACCAGTGGAGCCGGCGGGCCGTGGACCTCTTCGGCGTCACCGCCGAGGAGGCCAGGGGCCGGGACCCGGTCGACGTCTTCATGCCCGCCGGGCTGCGCGAGCGCGGACACCGCACGGTCCGGGAGATCCTCGACGGCAAGGAATGGACGGGGCTCGTCCCCTTCCGCGTCCCCGGTGAGAACGGCCCGCAGGGCCTCGCCGAGATGTACGTCATGCCCAGCGAGACCGAGTCCGGCGAACGGGCCGCGCTGTGCATCGTCGTCGACGTCCGGGCACTGCGCCGCATCGAGACCGACCTCGCCGCCTCCCAGGCGATATTCGGCCAATCGCCCTTCGGCTTCCTCCTCTTCGGGACGGACCTCACCGTCAAGCGGGCCAACCAGCGCTTCGCCACCGTCTTCGGCGGCTCCGCCGACGACCACCGCGGCCGGACCGTCCACGACTACCTCACCCGCTCCGAGGCCGACCGGATGACCGAGGCCCTCCGCCGGGTCCTGGAGACCGGCGAGGCCGTCACCGACCTGCAGATCGTCGGCGCCGCCCCCGGCGCCAGGGACCGGCGCCACTGGTCGATCAACCTCTACCGGGTGCACAGCGGCACCGGCCGCCCCATCGGCGTCGCCGGACTCGGCGTCGACGTCACCCGCCGCCACAACGCCGCCCGGGAAGCCGCCAGCGCCCGCCGCAACCTCGCCCTCCTCAACGAGGCGGGCTCCCGCATCGGCAACTCCCTCGACCTGGAGGCCACCGCCCGCGAGCTGCTCGACGTGGCCGTCCCCGGCTTCTGCGACCTCGCCTCCGTCGACCTCTACCAGGGCCTGCTCACCGGCGACGAGGCACCGCCGGGACGCTGGGGCAGCTCCCACGACATCGGCTACGGCGCGGGCAGCGCCGAACTGCGCCGCGTCGCCTTCTCCAGCGCCGTCTCCGACACCCCTCACCGGGCCGCCGAAGGGCACGGCGCCGACACCGGCTGCTGCGGACCCGCCGCGGTCGGGGTCGGCGACGTCCACCGCTACTCCTTCAACTCGCCCTGCGCGGGTGCGCTGCGCACCGGCCGGATCCGCACCGTGCCGGGCGGCGACGGCGACCTCGTCCAGTCCACCCTGGTCGTCCCGATGGTCGCCCACGACACCGTCGTGGGCCTGGTCCAGTTCTCCCGCGCCAAGGGCAGCGAACCCTTCGGGGAGCGCGACCGGGCCCTCGCCGTCGAACTCGCCGCCCGCGCCGCCGTCTGCATCGACAACGCCCGCCTCTACCGCCGCGAGCACGAGCGGGCCCTCATCCTCCAGCGCAGCCTCCTCCCGCCCGGCGACCCGGAGGCCGCCGGACTCGACATCGCCTGCCGCTACCTGCCCGGCACCACCGCCACCGAGGTCGGCGGCGACTGGTTCGACGTCATCGAACTGCCCGGCCACCGCACCGCCCTCGTCATCGGGGACGTCATGGGCCGCGGTCTGCGCGCCGCCGTCGCCATGGGTGAACTCCGCACCGCCGTACGCACCCTCGCCCAGCTCGACCTCGAACCGGCCGAGGTCCTCTCCCATCTGGACGAGATCGCCCGCGGCCTGGGCGCCCCCATCGGCGCGCAGCAGTCCCGCGCCCAGAAGAACCGGGGCCCGGAACTCTCCGAGGTCTACCTCGCCACCTGCGTCTACGCGGTCTACGACCCGGTCACCCGGCGATGTACCTTCGCCAACGCCGGCCACCTGCCCCCGGTGCTCGTCGGCCCCGGCGAAGAGGCCGTCCTCCTCGACGTACCCCCCGGGATGCCGCTCGGCGTCGGCGGCGAGCCCTTCGAGGAGGTCCGGATCGAACTGCCCGAGGGCGCGCTCCTCGCCCTCTACACCGACGGACTCGTCGAATCCCGCGACCATCCGCTGGAGGAGGGCCTGCACGCCTTCCGCCGGGCCCTCACCGGACAGGAACGCCCGCTGGAGGACGTCTGCGACCGGGTCCTCAGCCGGCTCGACACCGGCCACGGGGAGGACGACATCGCCCTCCTGATGGCCCGCATCCGGGGACTGCCCGGCGAGGCCGTCGGCGACTGGCGGCTTCCCAGGGAGCCCCGCTCCGTCGGCCGGGCCCGCGAACTGGCCCGTGCGCAGCTCACCTCCTGGGGCCTCGCCTCGCTCGTCGACACCGTCGAACTGCTCGTCAGCGAACTCGTCACCAACGCCCTGCGCTACGGCGAGGGCGAGATCCGGCTCCGCCTGCTGCGCGACCGGACCCTCGTCTGCGAGGTCTGGGACTCGGGCCTGGTGCAGCCCCGGCG
>NZ_JAPSIW010000453.1 GCF_031178505.1 Streptomyces sp.
GCTTCGTCCTGGATGGCCGGCCGGTCATGCTCGCCACCTCGTACCTGCCCTACGCTCTGGTGGAAGGTTCGGCGATCACCCAGGCCGACACCGGGCCAGGAGGAACCTACGCTCGCCTCGCTGACCTTGGGCATGGACCGGTTCGCTTCCGGGAGGAGATCCGCGGACGGCTGCCCACTGCTGAGGAAGCGGCCACGTTGGGCATGTCCCCTGAGCGCCCTGTTCTGAAGATGTGCCGGACGGCCTTCGACGCCCACCAGCGAGTTGTTGAGGTCAACGAGATGACCCTCGACTCCGCCTCGTACGTCCTGGACTACGAGTTCGATGCCTGACGGCACGCAGGACTCGACGCGGGCGCGGCACTGCGGTGTGCCCGGGATCGCCATGGTCCCTCCGGCCGGAGTTGCGGGTGTGGATCAACAAGAAACAGCATCCGCACCAGGGGCCTTGAGCGAGATGTCCGACCGTGGAAGTGGTGTAGCAACAGCGTGGCAATTAGGCCGTTGATACCTGGAAGGTGACCGCCAAGGGGGTGTGTAGTGATCGCTGTGGACAGGTGGACGGGTGAGGAGGCACTGCTGTTGCGGTCGGTGATGCGAGCGTCTGTGCGCGAGTTCGCCGGTCGCCTCGGCATCAGCCCCCGGACCGTCTCGAACTGGCAGCGGAACAAGACGAGCGTCTGCCGGCCCCACATGGCGCAGATCCTGGACACGGCACTCCTCCAGTGCACGCCGGCTGAGCAGGAGGCGTTCAGCCACCGTCTGGCAGCGCTGCGTGGAACGGCAGCTCCCCTCAACGCGGAGTCGGCGGCGCGTCCGGCACCGTGCACGGTCGTCTCCCACAAGTTCTTGCCGGTGTACCTCGGTGAGTGCAGTGCGCCCCTCTACGCTGCGGGCTCGCCAAGCGAGCCTGGACCCGGCGGGTTGGAGCAGCGAGTCCTGCTGGCTGACCATCACTCCGCGCAGTCGTCGACGGTGCACATGTACGCCTGCGGTGTCGCGGTGGTGCATCTGGAGGAGCACCACTGTCTCGAGACGTTGACCGAGTTGGCGTTGTGGCGTTACCGCACATACCTGAAGGAACCGGGCTGGGTAGGGGAGTGGATGGCCCGCCTGCTGGCCCGCCACGGCGACGACAATGACCATCCTGCCCAGTCGCTCGTTCCGCAGTACGTGCTGTCGGCCTACGAGCTCCGCACACATTCCTGGTCAAGCGCCGGCCTGGACACGGCTCTCCATCTGCTCGCTACGCCATCAGTGCTGGTCAACCGGCAGAACCCAGCAGATGTGGTGCCGCTCGGGCCAGGGGTAGAGGAAGCCAAGTTCCGTGACGGCTGGGCCCACCCCGAGGCCGTGACATTCGACGGCGGAGTCTCCCGCGGCGTCGTCGGCTGGTCTGGCGTCGCCTATCACCCGCGGTCGGACGAGCGGGCTCTGACCATGAGCCAGATCGTGGCCCTTGAGCTTGACGTACAGGCCCTCTGGGCCCTCTCGTCGCACATCCTGCACACGATCGAAGACGGCCAGGACCCGGTGATGCCGACGGCCTACGGCTGGCGCTTCCTGCGCAGCGCCTACTTCCGGCTCACTACCGCGCGCCCCACTGAGACGGCCCAGCACCGTGTGATGCGCGAGGCCATCCTGGCCACCAGCGAACTTCCTGATCGGTTGCGCGCCGCCCAGGACGCTCTTCGAGACAGCAATCCGTGACGGCCATGTGGAAGGCGGAGTGGGTGGACCCTCGATCGACAGCGCTGCTGGTCATCGATGTGCAGCAGGGCTTTGTCAACCAGCACAGCCGCGGCGTCATCCCCGCGGTTGTGCGACTGGTGGAGGGCTGGCAAGCAGCCGGCGCTCCCGTGGTGCTGTCGCGGTTCCACAACGAGCCCGGATCACCGTACGAGACGATCACGGGATGGACGCGATTGCGCACTCCCGAGGAACAAGCCCTCGTTGCTGACCTGGCCCCCTTCGCTGCCACCGCCGCCGCGGTCATCGACAAGCCCCAGGCGTCAGTGTTCACCCCCGAGGGCGCCCGGACCATCCACGAGGCGGGCTGGACCGATCTGGTGCTGTGCGGCATCGACACGGATGCGTGCGTATACGACTCCGCTGTTGCCGCCTATCAGGCCGGATACCGGCCGTGGATTGTCACCGACGCTTGTGCCTCTACCGGCGGCGCCCGCTACCACGACGCCGCGCTCTTGCTCGCCGCCCGCAACATCGGCGCTGAGCAACTGGTCACGAGCGAGGTTGTCTTGTCCCGAATCAGCGGAACGCAGGGAGCCCACGCATGAGCACACCGCACGAGACAGATGTCCTGGTGGTCGGCGCCGGCCCGTCAGGCGTGGCGGCCGCGGTGATGGCGGCCAGCCTGAACCTTCGAACGGTCGTCGTGGAGGCTGACTCAGTAGGCGGCAAGCTGCATGTCATTGGGGCACTGGAGAACGTCCCTGGCAACTGGTCGACCGGCCCGCAACTGGCTGAAGCTCTTGCCGCCGACCTGCACCGCCTACAGCGGGCTGGCCGATGCTCCGTCGTGCAGGGCCGTGCGGTCAGCGTCACCGGCTACGACGACCGGGCGGAACTCGTACTCGAGGACGGACGCGCACTGAGTGCGCAGCTGATCGTGGTCGCCACCGGCGTGGCGACCCTGGCTCCGACCGACGCCGACTGGATCAGCGCTTCCGCACGTGTGTCGGTGCCTCCACTGTGGCGCACCGAGCCTGCAGACCTAGCAGGCCGGACCTACGTTCTCGGAGGGGACCGCCCCCTCGGGACATGGCTCCGCACCCACCCGCGCTCCTCAACGACACTTCATGTCCTTTGTCCACCGGCGGATGACTACAAGATCGCAGAGGTCACGGGGGACGAGCGCGTGCGCATCGTGCCCGTCTCTCACGTCGTCCTGTCGCAGATGGCCTACGGAGACGAGTGGAGCTTGCAGGTCAAGGACCGGCAGGGGGAGCGCAAGTCCTACGTTGCCAAGACGGTGTTGAACAACCTCGGCAACACGCCAGCACGTTTGGACGGCCTCGCCTCGAGCGAGGACGGCTACTGCCCTCCCGGCAAGCAGCACCCGCGAGTCCGGGTCGCCGGCGACTTGAGGTCGGCCCAGTTCCAACGCGTCACGACGGCACAGGGCTCTGGGGCGGAAGCTGTACTCGCGTCCTACTACGCCTCGGTCCTAAAACCATGCTGAAGCTTGAGGCCCACCGCCCTATCGGCGTATCGCTGCACGCTGGCCAAGATCGATCCCGTGGTGTATCTTTCAGGGATTCGGTGATCATGAGAGGTTGGGGCATGTCCGACGCGGATCCCATGCAGCGGGTCAACGCTCTCCTCGACGACGTCCTGCCGCCACCGCGCGTGCGTCAGCAGCTGCGCCTCGCTGCGGGGCTCACCCAGCAGGAAGTCGCGGACGCTGTGGGTGTGAAGCGCCTGGCTGTAGCTCGCTGGGAGCTAGGTCAGACCCACCCCCGGCGGCCCCATCGCGCGGTCTACATCCACTTGCTCAAGGGGCTCGCGGAGCGTTTCCCCGATGTCGCTGAGCTGGATGCGGGCAGCACGACGCCGGCCTCCGAAGGGGGGTCGGGATGACCTAGGTCATCGGCCGCGCGCGCGAATGAGGTGGACTGCAATCCACTGTGGCCCCGCGCGGCCCGTCTCGCCGACCATCAGGTCGGCCGCCCAGTCCCCGGTTGGCGCCGGTTCTGGGCTCCAGCTCATCGAGCTGGGTCTTCATCTCAGTTGCAACACCCCGCCTTGGCAGGCGGGTCCACCCGGTCCGCTTTGGCAAGCGGGCCACCCCGGCTCTCCAGGAGCCCCTTTGGCAGGGGGCCTCTGTTGAGCCACCAGCGTCACCCCGGGTTCCGACGGCTTTGGCAGGCCGTTCGGTGCTCGGGGCTCCGTCCGTACAGAGCGCTCGGCCGTGGTCAGGTCCCTTGGCAGGGGCCTGGTCGCGGTCGGGGCGATCCATATGAAGGTTGGTGTCCCCGCCATAGTGCACGAGATCGGTGTCTCCTGTCAGCTCGACCGTGCCCGATTCACACCGGTTCGAGCCCCCCGTGCTTCCCGCGTGATGGGATTCGCACACCCTGTTTGCCCTGTTCAGGGCTTTAGTCACGAAGATTCTTCGGGTTGGAGTGTCACACCGCCTCCGGTCCCCGACGCCTTTTCCGAGAGGGGGACACCTGTCTTCCTGGCGGCGCCGGTCGCCGCGGTGCTGCGGGGTTGCGACCCGTGGGGCGGGACGCGATCCGAAGTTGTTGTCCGCCGGGCGGGAGGTCTCGCCGGATCCCGGACTCTGTCCACAGGCGGTCCGCCCGAGGCTGCCGGAAGGGTCTCCTTCTCGTGCATCCGGGCGGGCCAGTGAGCGCCGTAGCGGCACCGGCCGCCCAGATGCTTCCCGCTCCGCGTCCGTCGGTCGATGACGCCGACGCAGTCGCCGTGCTGCCCGTTCTGTTCGTGCCGGAGGCGTCGCAGTGGCTGTCGACGTCGGCGGGCCGGATCGCGGGCGACGGCTACTCGTGGATGCAGGCGGTCCACTGGGTCGCCGGGTCCGGGCTGTACAAGCCGCGGCGGCACCGGTCGCACGGGCCGCGCTCGTTCGGGCCGACGACCGTGCGCGTCGCCCAGGAGCTCGCGCAGCTCTTCCCGTGCCGTCCGGGCATCGAGTACCTGGTGCGCCGCACCGGCCTGTCGGAGCGGTCGGTGGAGTACCACCTGGGGATGCTGCGGGAGGCCGGGCTGCTCGCGTGGATCGTCAAGGGCACCCGGGTGTCCGGCGGTCCGGCGCAGGCCAGCGAGTTCGCGCGGATGATCCCGACCGAGTTCGACACCGCGCTCGGGGTCCGCACGGTGCAGCGCGATGAGGATGCTCCGGCGTACACGCGGGCGGTGTCCGGGATCGCGGAGGGCGGCCGGGAGCTGATGGCGAAGCTGGCGAAGAAGGCATCTCGGAAGGTGCGCAAGCCGCGCTCGAAGACGTCGTCGAAGGCCCCGGCGAAGGCCTCCGTGAGGGGTGCTGAGCAGGGGGTTGTGACGGCTGTTTCGGATGAGGTCCGTTGCACCCCAATGCAGGTCGGTACCTCAACTGTCTCTTCTGCGGGTGGTACTTCCTTCCCCCCTGAGAGCAAGCTCGCAAGCGGGGATGCCAAGTCCCCCACCCCGAAGAAGTCCAAGGCGAAGGCCGGCGGCCGCCGGAAGCTGAACCGCGTCGGGCGCCGCTTCCAGCTGGCCCGTGAGCTCACCCAGGAGCTGGACTGGCTGCGCGGCTGCTCTGTGGCCCGGATCGCCTGGGTGGCCCAGGGCGTGGCTGATGCCGGATGGACCGTGACCGACGTGAAGGGCTGGCTGCACCTGCGCGGCGAGGCGGCCCGGGTCCGCCGTGGCTCGGGTCTGCTCGCCGTGCTGCTGGCCGGTGCAGAGACAGTCCTCGACACCCCCGCCAAGCGGGCCGACGCCGTCGAGCAGTGGCGCGGCGCCCAGGAAGCCGCCCGCCGCCACCGCATCCAGCAGGTCCGCGCCCGCACCGAGCGCTACGAGGGCGACTGGGATGCCCCGACCAGCCGCGCCGTCCAGCGGCAGGTCGACGAGGCGTTCGCCGCCTCGTTCCGGCCCAAGCCCCGGGCTGCCGCGCCCGACACGGAGGCCCTGCCCGAGGTGTCCGGCGTGGGCGGCCTCGAGGACGACGTGATGGCCGAGGCCCGTGCGGAGGCCCGGCAGCGGCTGATGGTCGGCGACACCTCGCTGATCACCGTGGCGGTCGACGCCATGGGCCGCGAGACCGCAGAGCAGCTC
>NZ_JAPSIW010000454.1 GCF_031178505.1 Streptomyces sp.
GGGGCGGCTGCGGCCGGTGGCGGGTCCCGAGTACCCCCTGACCGAGGCCCGCCGCGCCCACACGGACCTGCTGGAACGCCGTACGACGGGCAAGGTCGTCCTGCGCCCCTGAACCCGCCCCGGCCGCCGGACCGGAGCCACCGAACCGATCCGCCTACCCCACCCTCATCCCAAAAAACGAACCGACCACGCGGAATGTGACACTTTCACGGCCTGTCCTTTGGTCCCCCGCCGAAACCGCGTGAAGCTCTGGCCATGAGACGGCGCGGGGGCAGGTCATCTCATGCCCTGACTGCCCCTGCCCCCGGGCCGCCTCGACCGTGACGACTCCGGTGCTCCGACGCGCCGGCGGAACCGAGGGGCGGGGAGGGGACACGTCGTGCCGGAAGGGAACGGACCCTGGTCCGCGGGGCCCGGCATCTGCTCGTTCGCGGCGCTCGGCGACAGCTTCACCGAGGGGGTGGGCGACGAGACGCCCGACGGCGGTGTCGTCGGCTGGGCCGACCGGCTCGCCACCCGCCTGGCCCGGCACTGCCCGGCTCCGGAGTTCCGCTACGCCAACCTCGCCGTCCGCGGCCGGCTGATCGACGAGATCATCGAGGAGCAGGTGCCGCGCGTCCGCGAGTTCGCCCCGGACCTGGTGACCTTCTGCGCCGGCGGCAACGACATGCTGCACCCGGGCAGCTCCCCCGACGCCATCGCCGCGCGCTTCGAGGCGGCCGTCACCGAGCTCACCGCGGCCGCCGGCACGGTCCTCGTCTTCACGGGCTTCGACCCGCGCGACACCCCGGTGCTGCGCCGGCTGCGCGGGAAGATCGCCATCTACACGGCCCACGTCCGCGCCATCGCCGACCGGCACGGCTGCGCGGTGGTCGACCTGTGGTCGCTGCGGGCCATCCAGCACCCGCGCGCCTGGAGCGAGGACCGGCTGCACCTGTCCCCGGACGGGCACGAGCAGGTCGCCCGGCGGGTCGCCGACGTCCTCGGCCTGCCCGAAACGCCGCCGCCCGCCGACCCGTGGGCACGGGAGCACCGCCCGTGGCCGGCCGAGCAGCTCCAGGACCTGCAGTGGGCCCGCGAGCACTTCCTCCCGTGGATCGTCCGCCGCCTGACCGGCCAGTCGGCCGGGGACGGCATGGGACCCAAGCGCCCGGACCTCTCCCCGCTGTGACGCGCCACCGCGTCGTACGGGCGGAGACGGAAGAGACGGAAGAGAGAAAGGCATCCCGTGGCTGCTGACGCCGCACACCGACTGGCCGCCCTCGCCGCGCAGGCGCTGGGCACCCCGCTGCCGCTGCGGCTCCGCGCCTGGGACGGCAGCGAGAGCGGACCGCACGACACCCCCGTCCTCGTCGTCCGCCGCCGCCGCGCCCTGCACCGGCTGCTGTGGCAGCCGGGCGAACTGGGCCTGGCCCGGGCGTGGGTGGCCGGGGAGATCGACGTGGAGGGCGACCTGTACGAGGCCCTGGACCGGCTCACCGCCGTCGTCCCGCCCGACGCCCACGAGCTGGGGCGCCGGATGCTGCGCGACGGTACTGCCCTGCGCCTCGCCGGGTCGCTGCTGCGGCTCGCGGGCCCGGGCGTCCCGCCGCCTCCCCCGCCGGAGGAGTCCGTCCGCCGCCGGGGCGGGGCGCACACCAAGCGCCGCGACCGGGCCGCCATCAGCCACCACTACGACGTGGGCAACGACTTCTACGCCCGCGTGCTCGGCCCGTCGATGGTGTACTCGTGCGCCTACTGGGAGCGGTCCGCCGGCACCCTGGAGGACGCCCAGGCCGCGAAGCTCGACCTCGTCTGCCGCAAGCTCGCGCTGCGCCCCGGCGACCGGCTCCTCGACATCGGCTGCGGCTGGGGCTCGATGGTCCTGCACGCCGCCGAGCACTACGGGGTGCGGGCCACCGGCGTCACCCTCTCCGTCGAGCAGGCCGACCTCGCCCGCAAGCGGGTGGCCGAGGCGGGCCTGACCGACCGGATCGACATCCGCGTCCAGGACTACCGGGACGTCACCGACGGCCCGTACGACGCGATCTCCTCCATCGGCATGGCCGAGCACGTGGGCCAGGTCCGCTACCAGGAGTACGCGGAGCGGGCGTACCGGCTGCTCAGACCCGGCGGCCGGTTCCTCAACCACCAGATCGCCCGCCGGCCCCTGGAGGACGAGGCGGGCTACCGGGTGGACGCCTTCATCGACCGGTACGTGTTCCCCGACGGCGAGCTGTCCCCCGTCGGTTCGACCGTCTCCTCCCTGGAGCGGGCCGGGTTCGAGGTCCGTGACCTGGAGGCGCTGCGCGAGCACTACGCCCTCACCCTGCGGGCCTGGGTACGGAACCTGGAGGAGCACTTCGCCGAGGCGGAGCGGCTCACCTCCCGGGGCCGGGCGCGGATCTGGCGCCTCTACATGGCCGCCTCCGCCCTCGCCTTCGAACGCAACCGCATCGGCGTCAACCAGGTGCTGGCCGTCCGCACGGAGGACGACGGCACCTCGTCCATGCCACTCGTACGGGGTACCTGGAACTGACCTCCCCGATCGACGCCCTGACTGCTCCGACCGGCCACAGGAGTGCCGGACGGGGCCGCCGGGTGGACCCGATCCATCCCCCCTTCCGTCGGGTTCACCCGGTCCTTCGCGACCGGCGGTACCACCGTTTCAGCAGGGGCTCACGGGATTCCGTCCCGGCCTCCGCTAACCTACTCGAAGCATATTTTGGCTTTGAGTCGCTTCGGTCGCTGAGAGGAACTCCGCATGACCCCTGACCTGGGGAAATCAACAAGCGACTCAAGATGCCCGGCCCCGACCGAGCGAGTCGCCGACCGGATCGCCGACCGCCCCGGCACCCCCCTGGACATCGCCGTGTGGTGCGCTCGACAGGGATGGCCCGTGCATCCTCTCGCACCCCGCCGCAAGACACCCAGTGCGAACTGCCGTGATTGTCAGGTCCGCCCCCACTCCCACCACACTTGCCCCTGCATCCCCGCCGGCCGCTGGTGCCACGGCTTCCACGCCGCCACCACCGACCTCACCCGCATCGAGTCCTGGTGGGGGCAGCAGCCCGGCTTCGGCGTCGGCGTGGCCTGCGGCGGCGCCGGCCTGGTGGTGATCGACGTGGACGCCCACGAAGCCCTCCCGCCGCAGCGTGAACGGCTGTTGCCCGGCATCCCCATCCCCCCGTCGGTCTCCCTCAAGGGCCTGCGGCACGGCTTCCACAGCCTCGCCCTGCTGGCCGCCCTGCGCGGGCAGCCCGACCCTTGCGAGGACACCACCACCCTGCGCGTACGCACCCCGTCCGGCGGCATGCACATCTGGTACACGGCCGAGCCCGGACAGGCCTGGCAGTGCTCGGCCGGATCCAGCCCCTCGCGCGCCCTCGCCTGGCAGGTCGACGTCCGGGCCCACGGCGGCTACATCATCGCGCCCGGCACCACCACCGACGCCGGTACGTACACGGCCGTCGGCCCGGCCCGCCTCCCCGCCCCCCTGCCCTCCTGGCTGGCCCTCGAACTGGCCCGCACCGGGCACCTGCCCGCGCCCCCCGCCCAGCGCAACGGCTCCCCGGTCCCGCACCGCGCCCGCGCCGCCGTCCTGGCGGCGGGCGGCGGCCGCGCCGCCGCGGGCCGTACCCTCGCCACCGTCCTGGCCGCCGTCTCCGCCTGCGCCACCGTCCCCGAGGGCGCCGCCTTCAGCGACAAACTCAACCGCGCCGCCTACACCGCGGGCGGGCTCGTGAGCGCCGGGCACCTCACCGCCTCCGACGCGGAGTCCGCGCTGCTCGCCGCCGCCCTCCACGCACGCCCCACGCAAGAACGCCGTGCCTTGCAGATCATCCGCAGCGGAATGAGCGCCGGCCGCCAGCGTCCCCTGATGCCGGGAGCCCTTTCGTGACCCGAGTACCCGACCACGACGGGCTGTTCGACCCGGAGGAGGTGGCTCGGCAGATCCTGCTCTCGTCCCCGCCCGCGGTCCCCGCGCAGAGCCAGCCCCCCGCCCCCGTACCCCCGCACGCCACCGAGCACGGCCTGCTGCCCGACACCCTCAGCGACCGGGGCAACGCGAAACTCTTCGTCACCCTGTACGGCCGCGACTTCCGGCACGTCCCCGGCATCGGCTGGTACCGCTGGTCCGGCTACCGCTGGGCACTCGACGAGGACGACAACGTCATGTGGGCCGCCGGCGAGATGGCCGAGTCGCTCGCCGAGACCGATCCGCGCGGCCGGTACACGCCCTCCGAACTCCGCCGCCACCAGCGCCGGGCCCTGTCCACCTCCGGCATGAAGGCCATGCTGCTCCAGGCGAAGTCCGCCCCCGGCATGGTCCTCAACGCCGCGCGCCTGGACGCCGACCCGTACGCCCTGTGCACCCCGAACGGGGTCGTCGACCTCGCCACCGGCCAGCTGTCCGCGCCCGACCCGGAGAAGCACTTCCACTCCCGGGCCACGAGCGTCTCGGCCCGCGCGATGTCCACCCCGCGCTGGAACCGGTTCCTCACCGACACGTTCGGCGACGACGAGGAGGGCCGCCAGCTCATCGACTTCCTCCACGAGCTGCTCGGCTACTCCATCACCGGCGACGTCGGCGCCCAGATCATGCCGTTCCTCTACGGGCAGGGAAAGAACGGCAAGAGCGTCCTGCTCGACGTCATGGTCAAGCTCCTCGGGGACTACGCCGACGCCGCTCCCCCGGGCTTCCTGATGGCCCGCCCGTTCGAGGGCCACCCCACCGACCTGGCCGAGCTCCACGGCCGCCGCATCATCGTCTGCTCCGAGCTCAAGCCGGGCGACCGCTTCGACGAGGCCCGCGTGAAGCTGCTCACCGGCGGCGACCGCATCAAGGCCCGCCGGATGCGCCAGGACTTCTTCAGTTTCACCCCGACCCACAAGCTCTGGCTGCTGGGCAACCACCGTCCCGAGGTCGGCACCGGAGGCTACGCGTTCTGGCGCCGCATGAAGCTGATCCCGTTCGAGCGGGTCGTCGCCGCCGACCGGCAGATCGACAACCTCGCCGACGTCCTGGTGACCGAGGAGGGCCCCGGCATCCTCCACTGGCTGATCGCCGGCGCCCGCCGCTACCTCAGCGGCCCGCGCGACCTCACCGGCCCCCAGCAGGTCCGCACCGCCACCTCCGCCTACGCCGAGACCGAGGACCACACCGGCCGGTTCCTGGGCGAGTGCTGCACACTGGATCCCGCCATGCGCGCGGAGCAGAGCCAGCTGTACAACAGCTACACCGGGTGGTGCCGACTGGAAGGAGCCAATCCCGTCTCGTCCCGTGCCTTCGCGGCCCGGGTCCGTGAAACCATCGGCATCAGTACGCCCAAGCAGATGATCTTGTCGAATCAGCGGAAGTTCTACCCGGGCATCGGACTCAACGCCGAAATGGGAGAGACGGTATGAGCGCGCTCATCGAGCCCGAGCAGCTCAGCTCCGAGACGGAACTCGTGTGGCTGGAGGACATCGAGCCCCTCGACTACGTCCGGCAGACCCTGGACAGGCTCCCCACCCGCCGTGGGAAGCCCGCCTACCACCGCGCCGGACGCATGGTCGGCTACGCCGTCCTCGGCCCCAAGGCCCGCTCCTCGCGCGCCTCCGGCACCTTCATGCGCCGCGTCTTCTGGCTCCTCCCCCACGACCGGGACGGCCAGCCCACCGGCCTGTACGCCTCCGGAGCCCCCTCCGAGGCCATCGACCCGCGCACCGTCGCCCCCGGCATCAAGGGGTACAAGACCCAGCGGTCGGAGGGCGGTCCCGAGTCCGCCGCCATGCGCGAACTCGGCATGACCCTGCCCGAGGCCTGACCCGGC
>NZ_JAPSIW010000455.1 GCF_031178505.1 Streptomyces sp.
CCAGCTCTCTTCCGTTCCCGGGCGCCGGGCGGACGCACGGGGCGGCCCCCGTGTCCGGGCTTCCGTGGGCAGGACCGGACGCGGTTCCTCCCGTCCGCCCTCAGTGTGGAACAAACGGGCTCCCCGCGCGCACCGGCGTGCGGCGGGAAGGAGGCGGTCATGGCGAAGGGCAAGGCGTCCTCGGGGAAGCGGGCGCTGTCCGAGGGCGACAAGGTCTCCTGGCGCAGCCACGGCAGGGAGACCACGGGCACCGTCGGGAAGAAGATCACCGAACGCACCCGGGCGGGCGGGCGCACGGTGGACGCCACCGCGGACGAACCGCAGTACGAGGTGCGCAGCGATCGCTCCGGGCGCACGGCCGCGCACAAGCCCGGAGCTCTGAAGAAGAAGCGGTAGCGCGGCCGGCCGCTCCTCCCCCGGGGGTGCGGTGCCGGTCAGGGCCGGGTCGCCACGAAGGTGTGGGTGATTCCGGTCTGCCAGCCGGGCAGGGGCAGCGTGCGCACCCCGGTGAACCCGGCGCGCCGCAGCCGGTGCGCGAATTGGTCGGCGGTGTCGAAGGCGAGGACGCTGCGCCACAGATGCCGGTAGAGCGCTTCGTCGCCGTGCCGCCGCCCCCACGGCACGACGACGGTGGCCATCACCGCCGACCAGACGGCCCGGTGGACGGCCCGGCCGCCGAGGGCGTACTCGTGGACGGCGAGCCTGCCGCCGGGGCGCAACAGGTCGCGTGCCACGGCGAGACCGGCGTCGGGGTCCGCCAGATTGCGGAAGAGGTACGCGGCGAAGACCGCGTCGTACGGCCCGCCGGCCCCTGCCCCCGTACCGGCTTCCGTCGCCGCCTGTGCCGCTCCTGCGCCTGCTACCAGGTTCTCCACGGAGGCGTGGACGAAGGTCACGCCCGGGGGCCAGGTCTTCCGCCGGGCCTCGGCGAGCATGCCGGCCGAGGCGTCGACGCCGGTGACGGTGGCGCGCGGGGCGGCGCGCAGCAGGGCGGCCGTCGACGCGCCGGTACCGCAGCCGAGGTCGAGCACGGACTGCCCCGCTCCCCCGCCGGGCAGGCCCAGGCGCCGCGCCGAGCGGAGCAGGTGGCGGTGGTGTCCGGGGCTGGCCGAGGTCATCCGGTCGTACGTCGGAGCCGCGTGGTCGAACGCTCCGGCGAGGTCGGCGTCGGTGAGCGGGGACATCGTCGGCTCCTCCACGGGTCTCGGTCCCCTCAGTGTCGGCCCGGGCCCCGCCCGCCGCGCCCCGCCGGGTCCTTTCGGGTGCCGCACGCCCCGGGCGGGTGCCCGCGCGTGCCTCGGAGGCGGTGGCCGAGGGGGCCGCTCGGCGCAATGCGCGTGCATCCGCGGGCGAGGGCGGTACGGAATGACTCGTGAGCCTCACCCGCCATGCCACCGGCCCAGGGAGTTCCGATGCGCGCACAGGACCCGCTCGACCCGCTCGTTCCCTCCGCTCCGCCTGATCCGGCCGCTCCCGGCGGCCCGGTCGATCCGGCCGCCGTCGACAGGGACGTGCCGGCCGCGGTGGAGGCCCGGCTCGGTGAGACGCTGGAGCGGCGCCTCCGGGAGGCCTCCGCCACCGACGCGGTCTTCGGGGCCGACCTCGCGGGCCGCGTGGCGCGTTTCGCGCTCGCGGGCGGGAGCCGCCTGCGGGCGGAGCTCCTCTGGTGGGCGGCCCGGGGCCGCCCGGACGGCGACGGCGAGCCCGGGGCGGCCGCCAGGGCCCTTGGGGCCGCGGCGGCGATGGAGCTGATCCAGACGTGCGCCCTGATCCACGACGACGTGATGGACGGATCCGCCCTGCGGCGGGGGCGTGCCGCACTGCACGTCGTCCTGGACGAGCAGTACGGGACCGGCGCGCGTGAGCTGCCCTGCGGCACCTTCGGCGGCGCGGCCGCCGTGCTGGCCGGTGACCTGGCCCTGGCGTGGGCCGACGACACGTTCGTGGAGTGTCTGGAGGGGGCGCGGGCGGCCGGAGGCGCGTACGCGATCTGGCGCGCGATGCGTACGGAGATGGTGGCGGGCCAGTACCTCGACCTCCGGGCCCAGGCCACCGGCACCGGGTCGGCCGGGCAGGCGGTCCGCACCGCGGCCCTGAAGACGGCCTCGTACACCGTGGAGCATCCGCTGGCGCTGGGAGCGACGCTCGCGGGCGCGCCGGAGCGCACCGTCCGCCGGCTGCGGGAGGCGGGGCGGTCGGCGGGGCTCGCCTTCCAGCTCCACGACGACCTGCGGGGGACGTTCGGGGATCCGGCGGTGATCGGGAAGCCGGTCGGCGAGGACGTCCGGGAGGGCAGGGCGACGTACGTCCTGGCCGTCGCGCGCGAGCGGTGCGAACGGGCCGGGGACGAGACGGGCCTGCGGCTCCTGGACAGGGCGGTGGGGCCGGCCGGGGCCGGTGGGCGAGAGGTGGACCGGGTGCTCGACCTGCTGGTGGCGTGCGGGGCGCGCGACGAGGTGGCGCGGCGCGTCGGGGAGCTGTGTCACCGGGGCACCGAGGCGGTCCGGGAGGCCGGACTCGCGCCCGCGGCCGCCGACCGGATCGTGACGCTGCTGCGCGGCGCCTGCGGACCGGACGGCGGCGCGTCCGCCTCCGGTCCGCAGGACACCGCGCGGGAGGCCGGCGGACCGGTGCTGATCGGAGGAGGCCGTTGAGGAGCGTGACCGGTCCGACGGACCACGTCGTGGTGGTGGGCGCCGGTCTGGCGGGGCTGGCGGCCGCGCTGCATCTCACGGGCGCGGGGCGGCGGGTGACCGTCGTGGAGCGGGAGGCGCTTCCCGGCGGGCGGGCCGGGCGCCTGGATCTCGCGGGTTACCGGGTGGACACCGGGCCGACCGTCCTCACCATGCCGGACATCCTCGACGAGGCGTTCCAGGCCGTCGGCGACTCCCTGCGCGAGCGGCTCGATCTGATTCCGCTGCGGCCTGCCTACCGGGCGCTGTTCGCCGACGGTTCCCGGCTCGACGTCCATACGGACGGCGCCGCCATGGAGGAGGAGATCACCGCCTTCGCCGGCGCGCGGGAGGCCCTCGGGTACCGCCGGCTGCGCGGGTGGCTGGAGCGGCTCCACGCCGTGCAGATGCGGCGCTTCATCGACGCCAACTTCGACTCCCCCGCCCAGCTGCTCTGCCCCGAGCTGGCGCGGCTGGCCGCGCTCGGCGGGTTCGGCCGCCTGGACCGGGCGATCGGCCGGTTCCTGCGGGACGAGCGGTTGCGCCGGGTCTTCACCTTCCAGTCCCTGTACGCGGGGGTGGCGCCGTCGCGCGCGCTGGCCGCGTACGCCGTGATCGCGTACATGGACACGGTGGCGGGGGTGTACTTCCCCCGGGGCGGGATGCACGCCGTGCCGGAGGCGATGGCGCGCTCGGCGGAGCGGGCGGGGGCGGTGCTCCGGTTCGGGGAGCCGGTCCTGCGGCTGGAGCGGACGGGGAGCCGGGTGACGGCGGTGGTCACCGCCCGGGACCGCATCCCGTGCGACGCGGTGGTCCTCACCCCCGACCTGCCGGTCTCCTACCGGCTGCTGGGCGGCGCGCCCCGGCGGGCCGTACGTCTGCGGCACGCGCCCAGCGCGGTGGTGCTCCATGTGGGGACGGACCGGACGTGGCCGCGACTGGCCCACCACACCCTGTCGTTCGGGTCGGCGTGGGAGGACACCTTCGACGAACTGATCGGCTCGGGACGGCTGATGAGCGATCCGTCCCTGCTGATCACCAGGCCGACCGCCACCGATCCGTCGCTCGCCCCGCCCGGGCGGCACCTGCACTACGTCCTGGCGCCGTGTCCCAACACCGAGACCGGGCCGGGCGTGGCGCACTGGGGCGAGCTCGGTCCCCGCTACCGCGACGGGCTGGTGCGTGAGCTGGAGCGACGGGGGCTGGCGGGGCTCGGGGCGTCGATCGAGGCGGAGAGCCTGGTGACACCGGCGCAGTGGTCGGCGCTCGGCCATGCGGCCGGGACGCCGTTCTCGGCGGCGCACACCTTCGCGCAGACCGGCCCGTTCCGTCCGCGGAACCTCGTCCGGGGGACGGAGAACGCCGTCCTCGCGGGCTGTGGCACCACCCCGGGGGTGGGGGTGCCGACGGTGCTGCTCTCGGGGAAGCTCGCGGCCGCCCGGGTGACGGGCGGCGAACGGCCGCGGCGGTCCGTCCGCCCGGCCGTCCGGGCGTCCGGGGCCGCCGCGGCGCCGGCCGCCGCACCGGGCGAGGGGCGGACGGCATGACGGCCCGGGAACTGGACGCCGCCGGCATCACCGACCCGTCGCTGCGCGCGGCGTACGCGGTCTGCCGGCGCCTCAACGCCCGCCACGGCCGCACGTACTTCCTCGCGACCCGGCTGCTGCCCGCCGACCGGCGTGCGGCCGTGCACGCCCTGTACGGATTCGCGCGGTACGCCGACGACATCGTCGACGACCTGGGCACGGCGGCCACACCCGGGGAGCGCGGCGAGGCGCTGAGCGCCCTGGAGCGGCAGTGGAGGCGCGCCGTGCGGGGCGAGCGGGTTCCGGAGCCGGTGGTGCGGGCGGCGGCGGACACCCGGGCGCGGTACGGCATCGGCGCGCACCACTTCGCCGACTTCCTCGCCTCGATGCGCAGCGACCTGACGGTCGGTGGTTACGCCACGTACGCCGATCTGCGGGCCTACATGCACGGTTCGGCCGCCGTCATCGGGCTGCAGATGGTGCCGGTGCTCGGCACGGTCGGGCCGCGGGCGGAGGCGGAGCCGTACGCGGCGGACCTCGGCGTGGCCTTCCAGCTGACGAACTTCCTCAGGGACGTCGGCGAGGACCTCGACCGGGGGCGGGTCTATCTGCCCGCCGATCTGCTGGCGGCCCACGGGGTCGACCGGGACCTGCTGCTGTGGAGCCGGCTGACCGGCTGCCGGGACGTCCGGATCACCTCGGCGCTGCGGGCCGCCGCGGCGCTGACGCGGGAGGTCTACCGGGCGGCGGAGCCCGGGATCGCCCGGCTGGATCCGGTCTCGGCGCCCTGTGTGCGTACGGCGTTCGTGCTGTACGGCGACATTCTCGGCGCGATCGAACGGGACGGGTACGCGGTGGTCCACCGGCGGTCCGCCGTGGGCCGCCGGCGCCGGGCGGCGGTGGCCCTGCGGGGTCTGGCCGGCGCCCTCGCGGCGCGGCACGGGCCCCGTCCGGCCGCGCGCGGCGGCCGCCCCCTGCCGGCGGCCCGGCGGACGGAGGCGCGGCCGGGTGAGGGTCCGGCCGCCGCGGGTGGAGGCGCCGGTGCGACCGGGCGCCGGGGAGAGGAGACGCGGTGAGCACGGGAGACCGTACGGGCCGGCGGAAGGCGATCCCGCTCCGGCTGCGGCGGAACGCCGTCGCCTGGGAGCGTCAGCGCCCGACGTGGCGGGAGGCGCGGCCGGCGCTGATCGCGGAGGCCCTTAAGCGGGCCCGGTCGCGCCCGACGGGCAACTGGTTCGTCGTCGGGGCGGCGCGGGACCTGACCGCGCGGCGGCCGCTGGGGCGCACCGTGGCGGGTACCGAGATCGTGCTGTGGCGCGGCGAGGACGGCACCCCCCACGCGGGTCCCGGGGCGTGCCCGCACCTGGGGGCGCCGCTCAAGGACGCGGCCGTCCGGTGCGGGCGGCTCATCTGCCACTGGCACGGGCTCGACCTGGACGGCGGCCCGTTCGCGGGCTGGTCGCCGTGGCCGGTGCACGACGACGGGGTGCTGCTGTGGGTGCGGCTGGACCGGGTGGGCGGGGAGCCGCCCACCCGGCGGCCCGCCGTCCCGGCACGGCCGGCCCGGGGCGCGTCGCTCGCCGCCGTG
>NZ_JAPSIW010000033.1 GCF_031178505.1 Streptomyces sp.
CGACGTGCCCGGAGAGCCAGTAGTGGGAGTGGACCAGGTCGTAGTACCCGGGGCGGTGGCCCGCCCATGCCCGCATCACGCCGTGCGTGAAGGCACAGAGCTGCGCCGGCAGCTCCTCCTTGGACAGTCCCTCGTACGGCCCGGCGTCCACATGGCGCACGAGCACGCCGGGCGCGAGTTCCACGGCGGGCGGCAGGCCGCCGGTCGTGGAGCGGGTGAAGATCTCGACCTCGATGTCGATCGCGGCGAGCCGCTTGGCCAGCTCGACGATGTAGACGTTCATGCCGCCGGCGTCCCCGGTCCCCGGCTGGTGCAGCGGGGAGGTGTGGACGCTGAGCATGGCGACGCGGCGCGGGGTGCGGTGCCGCCCGGGGAGCCGGAGCCGGTTCGGCGCCGGATGCCGGTGCCGTGAGCCGGCGAGCCGGGACACGTACTGGCTCACGTCGGCGGTCCTTCCGCTCGGGCCTGCGCTTGCGTCGGGCAGGGCGGGCATGGCAACCGCCGGCCCGACGGATCATGACGGGCATGACGGCTGGGGACGCGGTGCGTCCTTCAACCCTGCACAACACCGGAACCTCATCTTTCATTTCCGCTGGTGAGGGCCCTTTGCCAATTCGTTGCCGGGGGCGGGGAGGCGGGGCGTCCGAGGGCGGCGGCCGGGACCGGGGCGCCTGAGGGCCGGGGCGGGATGGGGCCGACGGGCGGGGTGCGGTCCGGGGGCGGCGGCCGGAGGCCGGTCCGGGTCCGGGTCCGGGTCCGGGTCCGGGGGCAGGGTGCGGTCCGGGGGGCGGCAGCCGGGGACCGGGGGGGGCGGCAGCCGGGGACCGGGGGGCGGCGGCCGGGGGGCGGCGGCCGGGGACCGGGGGGCCGACCCGTACCCCTTACGCTCGTTCCATGGCCCCGCGCACCACCCGCCCCGTCGGCACTCCGACCCGCGGGACCACGAATCCGAACCGGCTGCGGCGGATGGACCGCTGGATCGCGGCCGTCCACGGGCCCGCGCTGCGCCGCTCGGCCGCGCCGCCGGTCGCCGTCGACCTGGGGTACGGGGCGGCGCCCTGGACCGCCGTCGAGCTGCTCGCCCGGCTGCGCACCGCCGATCCCCGCACCCGCCTGTACGGCATCGAGATCGAGCCGGCCCGGGTGGAGGCGGCCAAGCCGTACGAGGCCGGGCACCCCGGGCTCGCGTTCCTGCACGGCGGCTTCGAGGTACCGGTCCCCGGGGAGGTCTCCCTGATCCGGGCGGCGAACGTGCTGCGCCAGTACGACGAGGACGAGGTCGCGGCCGTGTGGGCCCGGCTCCGTGCCCGCCTCGCGCCCCCCGGCGCGGGTGGCCGCGGCGGTGGCCTGCTGGTGGAGGGCACCTGTGACGAGATCGGGCGCCGGCACGTCTGGGTGGCGCTCGACCGGAACGGGCCGCGCACGGTGACCTTCGCCACCCGGCTCGGTTCGCTGGAGCGCCCCTCCGACCTGGCGGAGCGGCTGCCGAAGGCCCTGATCCACCGCAACGTCCCCGGGGAACCGGTGCACGCCTTCCTCCGGGACTTCGACCGGGCGTGGGCGGCGGCCGCTCCGTACGCCTCGCTCGGCGCCCGCCAGCGCTGGATCCGGGCCGTACGGGACCTGGCGGCGGACTGGCCGCTGACGGACGGGCCCCGGCGGTGGCGGCAGGGCGAGGTGACGGTGGAGTGGGAGGCGCTCGCGCCTCGTTCCCGCTGAGCCGCCCCGGGACCGGTCCCCGAGCCGCCCCGGAATCGTTCCCGGAGTGTTCCCGTACGCGCGGAACGCCACGGGCGTCACTCTCGTCCCCCTAGGGGAACCTCCCGGCAGGCCCTGACCCCCTGTCGTTTTCGGGTTCCACATGGCACTATCGCCAGGCCGCCGATAAGTTACTGACGGTAAATCAGGTATCGGTTGCCCACATGGGTCACTCGAGGGGGAACTCGTGAACCGTCGCCGCCACGCCTCTGCCGCGCTCACCGTGATCTGCGCCCTGACCGTGCTGGCCTCACCCGCGCTGACCCTCCGGGCGGCCGCCGCCCCCCTCCCCCCGGTCCCGCCGGCCGCCTCGGCCGGGACCGGCGGCTCGCTCACTCCCGCCCCGCCCGCGCCGAGGAAGACGCTGGAGGAGGTGCGCAGGGAGATCGACGCCCTGTACCGGCAGGCGGCCGCCGCCACCGACGCGTACAACCTCGCGGAGGAGAAGGCCAAGGCCCAGTCCGCCGAACTCGCCGAACTCGGCCGGACGATCGCGGAGGGCCGCGCGAGGATCGAGGACCTGAAGGCGAGGGCGGGCGCCGCCGCCCGCGCCCAGTACCGCAACGGCGGGCTGCCCGACGGCGCCCAGCTCGTCCTCACCGACGACCCGCAGCTCTTCCTCGACACGGCCGGACGACTCAGGCAGGGGGCCCGGGCCACCAAGGACCTCCTCATCGAACTCACCCGGTCCCAGGCCGAGTTGGACGCCTACGCCCAGGAGGCCGGTGAGAACTGGACCCGGCTGGAGGCCCATCGCGTCAAGCAGGCCGCGGCCAGGAAGGAGATCACCGAGAAGATCGGCGCCGCCGAACGCCTGGAGTCCCGGCTCGCCGCCGAGGAGCGGGAGCGGCTGCGCCGTCTGGAGGAGCTGGCGCAGGAGAACGCCCAGACCAACTGGCTCAAGACCGCCGATCTGCCCGACCTCACGGCCCCGGCGACCGAGCAGGGCAGGACGGCGGTCACCTTCGCGGCGGCGCAGATCGGCAAGCCGTACGTGTGGGGCGCGGAGGGACCGGACTCCTTCGACTGCTCGGGCCTGACGCAGAGCGCCTGGGCGGCGGCGGGCAAGGTGATCCCCCGCACCTCGCAGGAGCAGTGGCGGCTGCTGCCGCGCGTCGACGTCAAGGACATGCGGCCCGGCGATCTGATCGTCTACTACAAGGACGCCAGCCACATCGGCATGTACGTCGGGAACGGCGTGATGGTGCACGCGCCACGGCCCGGGCGGGACGTGACCCTGGCGGGCGCGGGTTCGATGGAGATCCTCGGAGTCGTCCGCCCCAGGTGACGGCCGGTCCTCACGGACCTCTCCCCGGAAGTGAGCTTTCTCATTGCCCCTGGGCCCGGATCCGGGTCAACTACCTCCCCTTCCGCGGCATATGCCAACCGCGGGAGCGCTCTCACAGGCTGATCACCATTCCGTTCCCGGCCGCCCTACCGCTATGGTCCCGGACGGGCGGGACGCCACCCGGCGCTCCGCGCACTCCCGGGGGGAGGGAAGGAACAGGCCGGACCGATGCCCGCATCCGTACCGCGCCAGAGCCGGAGAAACGTCTCTGCCGCGGGGTCCTGCGACGCCACCGTTATGACAGGCACAGGTACAGGAACCGATCGCGCCGATCTCACCCTCCTGGTCGTCGAGGACGACCCGGCGGGTGCCCTCGCCGTACCCGAACTCCTCGACGCGGCGGACGCCGCCGGCACCCGCGTCCGCATCCGTACCGCCCGGAACCTCACCGAGGCCGAGCGGCTCCTCACCGACGACGTGCACTGCGTCCTCGTCGACCTCTCGCTGCCCGACCCGCGCGCCGCCGCCGGGGACGACCCGCTCGCGCCGCTGCGCCACATCCTGCGACTCGCCCCGCGCCACGCGGTCCTGGCGCTCGCCGCCTCCGCGGACGCGGAGCTCGCGGCCGAGGCGGTACGGGTCGGGGCCCAGGACCACCTGTTCCGCGAGGAACTCGACGGGCGGCTGCTCAGCCGGGCCATCCGGTACGCGGTCGAGCGCAAGCGGGCCGACCGGGCGCAGGTGAAGCTGGCGGAGTCCCGGCTGCGGGCCCAGGAGAACGCCCGCCTGGAGCGCGGCCTGCTCCCGACCCCGCTCCTGGAGGGCTCGGACCTCCGGTTCGCCGCCCGCTACCGGCCGGGCCGGTCCCGGGCCCTGCTCGGCGGGGACTTCTACGACACCGTCCGCACCCCGGACGGCACCGTCCACGCCATGATCGGCGACGTCTGCGGGCACGGACCCGACGAGGCCGCGCTCGGCGTCGAGCTGCGGATCGCCTGGCGGGCGCTGACCTTCGCGGGACTCTGCGGGGACGAACTGCTCTCCACGCTCCAGCAGGTCCTGGAACACGAGCGGGAGAACGACGAGATCTTCGCGACGCTCTGCACGGTCGACATCGCGCCCGACGGGCGCCGGGCCGGGCTCTGCCTCGCCGGACACCCCTCGCCGCTGATCGCCCTCGAGGGCCGGCCGGCGCGCCTCCTGCCGTACGAGGACGGCGGCCCGGCCCTCGGCCTGCTGCCACGCGCCCGCTGGCCACGCCGCCAGGTGGAGCTGGGGGCGGCCTGGAGCCTGCTCCTGTACACGGACGGGCTGATCGAGGGCCGCTCGGCCGGTCCGGGATCGCCCCGGCTGGGCCAGGACGGCATGGTCCACATGATCAACCGGCAGCTGGCGGCGGGCCTGCGGGGCGAGGAGCTCCTGGAGGCGGCCGTCACGGAGGTCCGCACCCTGAACGGTGGCGAGCTGACCGACGACGTCGCCGTCCTGGCCCTGGAACGGGTCGGGGCCCGGGGATGAACCCCGGGCCCCACCGAGCCTGCCGCCCGTACGCCGGCGGCCGGGCCGATCGCCCTTGCACCGCCGCTGGTGGCCGGCCGTCTACCTGCCGCCGTTGTACGGCCCGTACGGGCCGTCGCTGCTGGAGCCACCGCCCCGGCCCCGGCCTCCACCGGAGACCTGGGCGAGCGCCGGGCGGACGTCGACCATGAAGACGATGGCCGCGATCAGTCCGGCGATCTGCAGGAACAGCATCGGCAGCAACAGGTTCAGGACCAGATTGATGCCGAGGATGATCAGCCAGAACTTCTTGGTCTGCTTCTCGGCGGCGCGGTAGGCGTCCTCGCGCGCCAGGGCGGCGAAGACGAGCGCGGCGACGGCGAAACCGGTGAAGAGGAGGAAGGTCACCAGCTGGAGAAGGGAATCGAATCCCGCGCGCAACATGCTGAGCACCGCCTAGGGGTGAGGGGAAGAGTGCGCCTCGCGGCCAAGGTACCCGGTACAACGCTCCGGACACCCGGTTCGGTGCCCGGCGCTACTCCGTCTCGGCGGCGGCGGCCGTCTTCTTGGCGGACGTCCGGCGGCCGGAGGGCTTCCGCGCTTCGGCCGGCTCGTCGCCCTCCGCCGTCGCACCGTCCGACGCCTCGGCCTTGGGCTGCGCCTCCGGCTTCGGGTCCTTGGCGGGCTCCGGCTCGACGACGACGGCGATCTCGGTGATCTCGTCGGCGACCTCACCGCGCCAGGTGCGGACGGCCTCCTCGCCGTGGGCGGCGACCTCCTCGTACTTCTCACGGGCCTTCACCGCGTACTCGGCGGCGACGCCGACGCCGCGCAGGGCGAGGTCCTGGGCGGTCTCGCCGAGCTTCTTGAGGTCGGTGTCCAGTCCGCCGACGACCTCGGCGAACTTCGACTGCACGGTGGCCTGGGCCTCCTTGGCCTGGGCGGCCACCTTCTCCTGCACGGCCTTCGGGTCGGTCTTCCGTACGGCCTCGATGCGGGCGGGCGCCTCGGCGGCGAGCTGCTCGATCAGACCGGGCACCTTCCTGGCCTGCCGCACGGCGAGGTCGGCGGTGCCGGCGGCGAAGTAGAGGGGAGTACGCAGTTCGTCGATGATGGCCATGCTGGGGGTCCTCCCGGATGAGTCGTACAGGGTCGAACTAGCTCGCGGTCGGTTCGGCATCGGGCCCGTCACCAGGCCTGTCGGCAGGCGCCTCGGCGGGCGCCCCGGCCGGCGCGCCGTCGCCGGGCCGCTCCGCCGTGGTGCTCGCGCTCTCGGCGGCGTTCTCCTTGCGGAAGGAGTCGTAGATCTGGAGCAGCACCTGCTTCTGCCGCTCGTTGATCGACGGGTCGGCCAGGATGACGGCGCGCGTCTCCAGCTCGTCCCGCTCCTTCTCGTCGAGGATCCCGGCCCGTACGTACAGCGTCTCGGCGGAGATCCGCAGCGCCTTCGCCACCTGCTGCAGCACCTCGGCACTGGGCTTGCGCAGCCCGCGCTCGATCTGGCTCAGGTACGGATTCGACACCCCGGCCGCCTCGGCGAGCTGCCGCAGGGACAGCTGCGCGGTCCGCCGCTGCTCGCGGAGGTACTCACCGAGATTGCCGACGTTGAGCGATGCCATGCCTCGACCATGCCACCCATTGCTAACTATTGCAAGCAACCGCTAGCTCCAGTGTCACCCATCCGGCCGCGTCCGCCTGTGACTGAGCACGATGGTTGTCACTTGAGCAGGACAACTGTCACCAGGGCTCGCGTCGGCGATACCTCTCCGAGCGCACCCCACTGCCACCACCCTTGGGGATCGGCCCGCAGGCGACGATGTCGCCCATGGCCATCATGCTCTTGGAGCGGTTCATGCTGACGATCCGGAGTGGGAACGAGGCCCGCGCCGCGCGCCGGAGGTAGATCGACAGGGCTTGATCGACACGCCTGGCCTGGTGGACGAGCGGCAGCATGAGCTCCCGCGCCTGTTCCCAGTCCGGGCGTCGAGCAGCCGCTCGGCGACTCCGAGCGCGCCCATGAGAAACGGGTTCAGCGGTGGGTCGGTGCGGGGACGCGAGCTGTACTTCTTCCTGGGCCTGTGGCGAAGGGCCGCTGCTCGGGCGAGGCGCTCCTCGACTTCCCGATCAAGGGCCTCCGCGAGCGCCGTGGTCGCGGCGAAGGGGCGAGCCGCAGGCAAGGAGAGAAACACGAGGCCGAGCAGCGCTCTCAGATCGGCGAAGTAGTCGGCGGCGGGGATCAACCAGCCGACACTCGGAATCGCGGCCGGGCCGGTGGGGCGAGGAGCTTCAGGAGCCGTCGTGGGAGGCCGAGGAGATGCTCCAGCGTCTGCGGATCGAGGGCAGTCTCGGAACTAGCCCCGACCGGCTCTGAGAGCCGTGCGCCACAGGCCGGCTGGAGGCGCCCGACGGTACGCGGTGCAATCGTGGTCCGGCATTGCGCCGGATGAAGATCCTCGTCCCAGGGGCGGGCGATGACGCTGTTCATCTCGACCGCGTGGACGGGCTGACGACAGGCCGGGCAATCAGTCCGAACGAGACGCCGGTGCCGAGGGCACGCGAAGACCGGCGGGAGGCGCCAAGTAAGCCGCCAGGCCCCACCGTGTCGCTGTTGGATCTCGCTCCCGTCCCCGGTGAGGCATTGCGGTAAGTACCTGGGCGTTCGAGTCAGCAGCCATGCATTGCCGTTGATCACCTCGCGGCACTACTGCGCCGGGTGAACCTTCTGCTCAACGGTCCGTACCGCCCGGCGAGCGAGGAAGCCGGCAGACGGCCGACCTCATCCGGGGGAGACGGGTGGATCGGGCGAAGAGCCGCGCCTGCTCGGGATCAAAGTCGTACAGCAGCCGCATGCGGAGCGGAACGTTCTCGTTACGGCCGCCGGTCAAGCCGGTCCGGATGGCGGCCTCCCCAGGCAATGTTCCGAGGCGGTGCGCGAGGCGACGGATGTAGCCGGTCAGCACCTCGTCGGGTAGTGGGTCGAGACTGCAGGACAGCGGACGTATGACGTCATGTTCTGACATGAGTTGGGGCGGCGACGCGGCATACCGTCGCCGCCCCCACCGTTGCGAACCTCGGTCGCACGACAAACACGCAGCTGATCCCCGCGATCAGCGTGGTCACTCCCCCACCAGCGCCTCCAGGAGGAACGGGAGTCTGTGATGAAGCTCAGCATCAACCCGCTCACGCACAGAACGATCCTCATCGTTGAGCACGCGGAGAACCCCTTCCGGGACATTCGCCGACCGCGTCGGGTAACTCTGTTGGCTTATCGAACAGATACTTGACAAAGTCATTAAAGGATCAAGATCTGCTATTCGAATCGACATAGGCTCACCTCATCGCGGTCGTGGACCCGACGCGCGGACTGCCGGGGGGCGAGTGCAACGCGGTCCGCACCCCCGCATGTTCGTGGACGCGAATATGTGAGGACTCTGTCATGTCGAAGATGCGACACCTCGGTGCGCCCCTGCGCCGCGCAGTGGTGGTGGTGGTGGGCGGCTGCGCGCTCGCCGTCACCGCGCTGACGGTCGCGGGGGGCTCCCCGCCCTTCACCGACCGTACGGACCAGGCGGCCGCCTCCGCGGGCGTCCAAGCTCCCGGACCGGTGATGTTTCCCCTCTTCGCCCGCAAGTCGGGGCACCTTTACGACTACGAGCCCAAGGGATCCGGAGCAGGCCTCAAGCCATTGGTGGACATGGGCGGCGGCTGGGCGGATGCCGACGCCCTGGTCCAGGTCAACCTGTCCGAGAACGGATCCGGCAACGACCTCTACCACGTCAGCGGTACCACGCTCTACTACACCGCCGAGCGCGGTGGCGACACCAAGGTCATCGGCGGCGGCTGGGACCAGTACAACCTGCTGGTGTCCGTCGGCAACATGGGGGGCAGCTCCCATCCCGACCTCGTCGCGCGCAAGACCGACGGCACCTTGTGGCTCTACCAGGGGCGGGCGGACGGCACCCTCGCCGCGCGCATCCAGATCGGTACCGGTGGCTGGAACGCATTGAACGCCCTGGCTGGGCGCGGCGACTACACGGGGGACGGCAAGGCCGACCTGATCGCGCGCGATGCCGACGGTGACCTCTACGTCTATCCGGGTACGGGCACCGCCGTCGAGTACGCGGCGCTCGGCGCGCGGACCACCATCGGCTGGGGGTGGCAGGTGTACAAGAGCATCGTCTCCACCGGCGACAACGACGGTGATGGCAAGACGGACCTCATCGCCAACGACAGCGCCGGCCTGCTCTGGTTCTACAAGGGAACCGGCTCCGCATCCGCGCCCCTCGCCGCCAAGGCGCAGATCGGCACTGCTGGTTGGGCCGCCTTCGACACCCTCTTCTGACGGCGCACCCTCTCCTTTCCGTAGCTTCCGTATCAGAACGGTTGACCCACCATGCGCATGTACGCACCTCCGGAGGGCCGCCGCGCCTCCCTCAGATGGAAGCGGCTGCTGAGCGCCACCGCCCTGACCACCGCGCTCGCGGTGGCACTCACGAGCAACCAGCTGCCCCCGTCGGCCGAGCCCATGGCTCCCGTCGCCTTCCTGGCCGAGGAACCGGCGAACGGCATCTTCGACTTCGAGGCCGCCGCGCGGATCCGCGCCGAGCAATGTCTGCTCAACCTGACGCTCCGCAGGGGCGGCCAAGAGCTCAAGGCTGTCTCCCGGGGTGGTCTGAACGGCACCGAGGACGAGCTGCACGCCGCAGCCGTCACGGAAGGGTGGTGGGACAACAACACCCCCCTCACCCTTGCCTGGGACAAGGACGACGCGTGGACACAGGCCAAGTTCCGTGAACTAAGCGCCCGTGTCGACGTCTGGGAACAGTCCCTGGACATCCCGTCGCAGACCACTCCGCCCGGCTACACGGTGACCGGATTCGAATCGATCGAAGACGGGGACAACCCCTTCGACAACACCGGGCTCACGGCCGGTCTGGGCGCGATGTACTTCCGCCTGGAGTCCGACATCTATTACACGGACCAGACGCCGGTCGCGAGCAAGGAATCCGTGGATGTGGTCAACACGATCGCTACGGCCCGCTACTCCGAGGACCGCCGCGAAGACTACGAGCCGCTGCAGGCGCTCAAGGACATGACCTTCATGCACCCGATGTACGCGGATGACGCGCGCATCTTCCTCCAGCACGGCGGTTTCCCGACCACCGCGCCGGAGCCGGGGACCGTGGAGTTCCGTCTCGACGTCGAGGCACTCAAGGCTCGGTTCGCCTCCTGCACGCCACACAATCCGCCGGACCCTCACCAGGTCTTGCGCGCGGAGGTCGTCCAGGCCTCCGTCGAGTGGCAGGACGAACTGTCCGGGCAAAAGGCCCAGCGGGCCGTGATCATGGACGCCGAGTCGAAGGCATCGGGGCACCTGAGGGTGGCTTCGCAGGCCATGGGCGAGGCGCTGGCCCAGTCTCTCATCGCGAGCAGGCTCACCGACTGGCAGGCCCACTGGCTCGCGCAGTCCCCCAACTCGACGATGTTCTATCCCACGGCTGCCGAGTTCGCGCAGGTCAAGACCAATATCGCCCGCGCTCGGGAGCGGGCCCAGGGCCGGGTCTTCGTCGCCGGGCGCGCCACGCTCGCCGCCCAGATCGAGGCGGTGCGGGCGGACAAGGCGAAGGCGGAGGCGTACGCCGTCGCCGACGCCGCCGGTCTGCCGCGCGGCCGCGGTCTGATGTACGGGCAGCAGGCCGTGCAGGTCGCCAAGGCGTCCGCCGCCGCCGCGCAGGCGGTCTTCAAGGCGACCGAGACGGCGTCGCACGCGACCCGAGCGTCGGCGTCGGACAGCAAGACGCTGATGGCGCTGGCCGAGACGCAGGCGCATGCGTCCAAGGCCGAGTTCCGCCGCAAGGCCGCCGAGGAGGCCGAGGCCCAGGCCAAGGCCGCCGCCGAGGGCGCTGCGCTCCAGGCGAAGCTGGCCGCCGAGAACGCCACCAAGGCCAAGGGCGCACAGGCCAAGGCCGAGGCGGCCGAGGCGACGGCGAAGCAGGCAGCGGCGGACGCGAAGGCCAAGCGGGAGACGGCCGAACGTGAGCGTGACACCGCGGCGGCGGCTCGTCAGCGGGCCGACGCCGAACGGGCCAAGGCAAACGAGGCCGAGGCGCGCGCGGTGGCACAGCGGCAGACCGCGGCGACCGCGCTGAGCGCGGCGGAGGCGGCCAGGGCGACCGCTTCGGAGAAGCTGGCGACCGCGATCGACGCCGAGAACAAGGCGGCGGCCGCCAAGGACCGGGCGCTGACGGCGGAGCGGAACAAGGACGCCACCATGGCGCGGGCCAACTCGCTGGAAGCGGCGGCAGCGGCTGCGGCCGGGACCGAGGCCGCGGCGGAGACCCGCGCGGCGGCCACCGAGGCCAGGGCGGCCGCCACGCAGGCGGCCGGAGCGGCGACCGCCGCCCGCACGGCGGCGAACGAGGCCACCGGACATGCGGTGAACGCCCGGGAGGCGGCCACGAAGGCAGACGGCGCGGCGGCACGGTCTCGTTCCGCTGCCAAGGGCGCCGAAGCGGCTGCCGCGGTCACCACCGCGCAGGTGGCACAAGCCCGCGCGGCCACGGCGGAGGCGATCGACGCCTCGGAGGCGGCGGCACAGAACGTCAAGAACGCCGAGCAGTTCGCCAAGGCAGCGGCCTCCGAAGCGGTGAGGGCCCGTCAGAATGCCTCGGCGGCCCGTGCAGAGGCACTGCTGGCACATGCGAGCGCGGTCAAGGCAGCTGGACACGCCGTCGCCACCGCCCAGGCGGCGACGGCTGCGCGCGATTCGGCGGCTCAGGTCATCAAGCCCGCCAACGAGGCGATCGAGCTGGGCTCCCCGTACGCGGAGAGCGACACCTCGGCCGGTCTGGCCGTGCTCGTGGGCCAGGGGGCCAAGACCGCCGCCGAGCAGCAGGCCGCGCTGGCGCAGGCCAAGGCCGACCAGGCTAAGAAAGCCGCGGCCGCGGCCAAGGCTCTGGCCACCCAGGCGTCTGCGGACGCCAAGGCGGCGGCGGAAGCAGCGGCGCGGGCCGCAGAATGGGCGGCCGCGGCCGCAGTGTCGCTGGCCCAGACCCGGGCGTCGGCGGCGGAGGCCCAGAAGGCGGCGGAGGCCGCAAGAAAGGCCGAGACCAACACCATCGAGTACAACCGCCAGGCGCAGGAGGACGCCGCACTCGCGGCCCACGCCGCGAGCACGGCCACCAGCGAGGCGGCAGCGGCGAACGCGGCCGCCAGCGAGGCGGAGAAGGACGCGGTCGGCGCTCGTGACGCCGCGACCGCCGCCGAAGGCGACGCCGGCCAGGCGAACACGGTGGCCTCGGCCGCCGAGCGGGACGCGACGCGGGCGGAGACCGCAGCGTCCAACGCCCGTGAGGACGCTGTGGAGGCCGACCAGGCGGCCGACCGCGCCGAGGAGGAGCTGCGCAAGCGCATCGCCGAGCAGCGACAGAAGCGCATCAGCGAGGCCACGCCCGACCCCAGCACGGGCCCCGACCCTGACACCGGCCCCGACCTCACGGAGAGCGAAGAGGAAATTCTTCTCCGCTTGTGCGGTCAGGAGTGCGTGGACCAGTACCGAGCGGCCCGCGCGCTGGCTGGTGAGGACATACTCGACTGGGTCATCGCCAACGGCGGCCAGATCCTGCTGGACACCATCGGCTGGCCCGATCTGAAGGCCTGCTTCACCAAGGGCGATGTCGAGGCCTGCCTGTGGACGCTGTTCAACGTCGTGACCACCTTGATCCCGGTCGGCAAGATTCCGGCAGTCACGAAGGCCATCGTCAAGATCGGCACCGGCGTCGACGACTTCTTCGAGAAGGCGGCGGGTGCGAAGCGCACGCTGGAGAAGCTGAAGGAGCTGATCGAAAAGGGGAAGAGGGACCCGAACCTCCCTCCGTGCGTGTCGCCGCAGATCGCGCGCTTCGCCGTCTTCTCCTCATCCGGCAGTACCCCGGACCACTGCGACTTCGGTGACGCGAGCGGTCTGAAGAAGGAGTACCTCGACTACCTCCGCTATCAGTACGGCCAGGAGGTCACCACCGGCGTCGACTACAACTGGCTGCGCATGCACGACGGGTCGGCGCAAGCCGCCGACCACTCAATTATCGGGATCGGACGCGACATCGACAAGCTTGCTCAGTACCTGGACGGCTGGCGCGGCCGTGGCACCCACTACGACAAGCGGTACGGCGTGAATACCAAGGTCGCCTACGATCAGTCCAAGGGTGTCCTCGTCATCATCGAGCCGCACCGCATCCACGCCTACCACTTCCCTGAGGCGGTCTTCATGGACGAGAAGCGCTACCCCCCCCTGCCGGGCAGCTGATGAGGAGGATCGTCGACCTTGTCGCCCTGCCGGCCGGCGGATACCGCGTGAAGTTCACCCCCGAGCAGGGGCTCGCGGCCTATTCGGCCCTCGGCGCACTCGCCCGCAGCTCCTTCACGGACACCGCGACGAAGGTGCAGGCGGGCTTGGGTAAGAAGGAATTGCGGGAGCTGGCCGTCCGGATGCCGACCGACCCCGATGATCCCGGGGCCGACGGGTTGGAGCTGAGCGAGGAGGAACTCCACGCGATCCACGCGGCCCTCATGGCCGTCGCCACTCTCTACCTGGTCAACTCGGCTTACTTCGCCCAGGATCCGTTCCAGGTCGAGGTCGGCTACCTCCGCGAGCACATGGACTCCTTGGCGCTGGGCCTGGCGAAGGCGGTCTCCGAGGCCACCCGCCCGTCCTAGGGCTCGGTCCCGATGACGTGTGGGCCGTACTCCCTCTGGGGGAGTACGACCCACAGCCAAAGGACAGCTCAGCGGGCGTTTCCGCCGACCTCCTCAGCCAGCAGCCGTACGGGTGGAATCCGACGCGGTGGGGCTAAAACCGGACGGTTTCATCCTGGAGAACACCGCACCCCTTCCCCCACTTTCACTCAAGCGCCACCCCTAACACCGAGTGCCAGCGACTTCCCGTCATCCTCATCAGCCAGACGGGGCCCGGAAGTCAGGCATCATCCCCGTCGGCTCCCCGACACACCTGCTCAACGCCGACAGCAAGCCGCACAGCAGGACGTCCTGCGGGCACTTCCCGCGGACGCGTAGGCGGACTCAACCGTCGCAGTGGAGTCCGGCCCCTCGGTCGTCGGCGCAGTGGCACGGCTCCAGCCTGCCGCGGCGGCGATCTCCGTACTGACCACGATGCTGATCGTCGCCGCCATGGTGAGCCTCTGGACCTCCGCCCTCAAAGGGGAGTATCAGAATGCTCGGTGCCGTAGGAGCCACCGCCTGGTGGCTCCGGCCCTCGCGTCCTCCATGTCTGGGCTGCTGATCGTCGTCAGCTGCGTGGCGGGGGCCCTGTGGGGCATCGCCGCCTCGGTGGCCTTCCTGACCGGCATGGATACCGGCATCGCCGTCCCCGCCGGGTGGCTGACCGGCTCCGTAGTCGCCGCGTGATCACCGCAGCGGTCATGGGAGGAGCCCTCGTTCCTCGTCGCGCTCGCGCCCAGCGGCAGGCGTGAGCGACGGCTCAGCGGGTGAACCGGTCGGCTCCGGTGAGACGGCTGAAGCCCTTGCTCTCGATCCGCTGCTCCATCCGCTGGAATGCACCACGGTCCCGGCGCAAGATCAGGAGGATGGCTTGAAGCGGGTAGGAAGGGCATCAGCGATCCGAGCTGGCAGCTCGACGGTCCCAGCGCCGCCCATGCCGCGCCCGCCCAGGTCGAGGCCTGGGCCGCGGCCCGAGCCGGCGAGTCCCCCCAGCGCTATCTGGCCTCTCAGGGTTACGCCGGTGCCACGGTCGTGGCCTCGACGGAGAACCAGGTCGAACAAGTAGTAGCGAGCCTGACTGCTGAGAAGTACTTCGCCGTCAGCGTCCGCGATCGCGTCGCCGAGCTACCCGGAATCCCCGGCTTGTTCCAATGGCTGTCCAAAGGCCTGCTGGCACTCCTCGCCGTGGTCGGCGTCCTCGCCGGGCTCGGCATCGGTGGTGCCGTCATACGCACCAGGACTCGGGAGGTAGGAGTTCTGCGCACGATCGGTTACACCCGTGCCGAGGTCTTTCGCTCCTTCGCCACCGAGATCGGCATCCTCGCGCTGGCCGCCGGCGCCGTGGCGGCCGTCCTCGGCGCTCTGATCGGAGGTGGAGCGGCTCTGGTCCTGGCCACTCTGGAGGAGTTCAACCCGCACCTGCCTGGCGGCTGGATCTTCCCGCCGCTGTGGCAACTGGTGGCGACGGTGCTCCTGTCCGCTGTCGCGATCCTGATCGGGGCCATGAGGCCGCTCCGACGAGCCGCCGCGCTCGACCCTGTGACAGTGCTGCGGGACTGGTAGGGGCGAAGCCGGCGCATCGACCGTTCCAGGAGTGCGGTCGTCACCTCAGCGCGGCGGTGACGACCGCTCCTACGTCCCGCTGGCGAATGTCTCCGCTCGCGAACTGCGGGCATCCCGGTGCTCGTGTGAGCCGCCCGATCACCGGGTCTCCGCGGTGGGATGTTCGATGGGGCGAGCGGTTCCGGGAGACTACGACCGGTTCCTGTGCCTGTCGGCCGTGTTCCCAGCGGGGGTGCGTCGGTCCGACCCGGGCGCCGCGCCATGGCCGGATGGCGCGCGCCGGATCGCATCGCCCGGATCAAGCCGTACGGTTCGGGATGATCCGCGACGGATCGAATCGCTCGCTACCCTGGCCCGTATGACTGCCATGGCACCCACCCGCACCGAGCCGGACCTCTCCTATCTCCTCGACCACACCAGCCACGTCCTGCGCACCCGCATGACCGCCGCGCTCGGGGAGATCGGGCTCACGCCGCGTATGCACTGCGTGCTGGTGCACGCGCTGGAGGCGGAGCGGACGCAGGCGCAGCTCGCGGAGATCGGGGACATGGACAAGACCACGATGGTGGTGACGGTCGACGCCCTGGAGAAGGCGGGGCTCGCCGAGCGGCGGCCGTCGAGTGCCGACCGGCGGGCGCGAATCATCGCCGTCACCGACGCGGGGGCCGAGGTCGCCGCGCGCAGCCAGAAGATCGTGGACGGGGTGCACGAGGCGGCCCTCGGCTCCCTGCCCGACGAGGAGCGCGCCGTCCTGCTGCGCGCCCTGAACCGGCTGGTCACCGGGCACCTGGAGACGCCCGTCGAGGGGCCGAGGCCCGCCCGACGGGCCCGGCAGCGAGGCTGAGCCCGAGGTCCTCACCACCCGAGGACTACTCCCGCAAAAAATAGTCTGCAACAAAACCATCTGCTAGCGTCTCTCCTGTCGCCTCTACCGAACAGGAGAGATCCCCATGCCCGCCTCCGCCCCCGCCCGCCGCCGTGGCCTCGCCCTCGGCGTCCTCGCCACCGGCATGCTGATGACGGTCCTCGACGGCAGCATCGTCACCGTCGCGATGCCCGCCATCCAGAACGACCTCGGCTTCAGCCCCGTCGGCCTCAGCTGGGTCGTCAACGCCTACCTCATCGCCTTCGGCTCGCTGCTGCTGCTCTCCGGCCGACTGGGCGACCTCATCGGGCGGAAGCGGATGTTCCTCGCCGGCACCGGCGTCTTCACCGCCGCCTCGCTCCTCGCCGGGTTCGCCGGCTCCCCCGGCGTGCTCGTCGCCGCCCGCTTCCTCCAGGGCGTCGGCAGCGCCATGGCCTCGGCCGTCGCCCTCGGCATCCTCGTGACGCTCCACACCGAACCCCGCGAGCGCGCCAAGGCCATCGCCGTCTTCAGCTTCACCGGCGCCGCCGGGGCCTCCCTCGGCCAGGTGCTCGGCGGGATCCTCACCGACGCCCTCGCCTGGAACTGGATCTTCTTCATCAACCTCCCCATCGGCCTCGCCACCGTCCTCATCGCCCTCCCCGCGCTCCCCGCCGACCGCGGCCTCGGCCTCGGGGCGGGCGCCGACCTGCTCGGCGCGCTCCTGGTGACCTCCGGCCTGATGACCGGCATCTACGCCGTGGTCAAGATCGAGGAGTACGGGGCGGCATCCGCGCACACCCTCGGCCTCGGCGCCCTCGCCCTCGCGCTCCTCGCCGGCTTCCTCCTCCGCCAGGCCCGCGCCGCGAACCCCCTCATGCCGCTGCGCGTCCTGCGCTCCCGCAGCGTCACCGGCGCCAACCTCGTGCAGATGCTGATGGTCGCCGCGCTGTTCTCGTTCCAGATCCTGGTCGCCCTCCACCTGCAGAACGTCCTCGGGTACGGCGCCTCCGCCACCGGGTTCGCCATGCTCCCGGCCGCCGCCGTCATCGGCGCCGTCTCGCTCGGCGTCTCCGCCCGCCTGATCGCCCGGTTCGGCGAACGCGCCGTCCTGCTCACCGGCCTCGTCCTGCTCGTCGGCGTCCTGGGGCTGCTGACCCGGCTCCCCGTGCACGCCTCGTACGTCACGGACCTGCTCCCGGTGATGCTGCTCGCCGCCGGGTTCGGCCTCGCGCTGCCCGCCCTCACCGGGCTCGGCATGTCGGGTGCCGACGAGGCGGACGCCGGTCTCGCCTCCGGCCTCTTCAACACCACGCAGCAGATCGGCATGGCCCTCGGCATCGCCGTCCTCTCCACCCTGGCCGCCGCCCGCACCGAGACCCTCTCCGCCGCCGGGCACTCCACCGCCGAGGCCCTGACCGGCGGCTACCGGCTGGCCTTCGCGGTCGGTACGGGCCTGCTCCTCGCCGCCCTCGCCGTCGCCGCCACCGTCCTGCGCCGCCGCCCCGGCCGTACCGCCGAGGCCGCGCCGGGGACGACCGGGTCCGGCACCGCGTACGACGCGCCGGCCGTGCCCGCCGCCCACTGAAGCGGGTGGCGCCCGCCGTCGCCGGCGCCAGGCCCGTCTCAGTCCAGGCCCAGCCACCGGGGCAGCGCCTCCGCGTGCACCAGCGTCAGCCGGGACACCGCCCTGGTCAGGACCACGTACAGCAGGTGCGGTCCCCGCGGGCCCGAGGCCATGATCGTGGCCGGTTCGACCACCACCACGTGGTCGTACTCCAGGCCCTTCACGACCTCCGGCGGCAGCACCGCGACCCGGTCCTCCCCCGCGAGCCGCTCGCGGAGCCGACCGACGAGGTCCCCGGGGGCGATCACCCCGACCGAGCCCTCGGCCTCCCGCGCCGCGGCCACCGCCCCGGCCGTCGCGTCGAGCAGTCCGCCCTCCGCGGGCCAGGCCGTCACCTCGCCGTCCGTCCGCGCCGACCGCCCGGCCGGGACGTCCACGCCCAGGTGCGGCAGGAGCCGGTTGGTGAGTTCCACGATCGCCGCCGGGACGCGGTAGCCGGTCGTCAGCGGCACCACCGGCGCCCCGGGCGCACCGAGATGGGTGAGCTGCTCGCACCAGTCCCGGGCGGCCCAGGGAGTGGTGCCCTGCGCCAGGTCGCCGAGGACGGTCAGCGAGCCGAAGGCGGTACGGCGGGCGACGGCCCGGCACTGCATGGGCGAGAGGTCCTGGGCTTCGTCGAGGACGATGTGCCCGTAGCCCTCGGGCCGTTCCATCAGACCCGCCAGTTCGTCCAGGAGGACGTGGTCGGCGGCGGTCCAGCGGGCCGAACGGTACGAGCGCGGGGGCCGCGCCCAGCGGATCGCGGCCCGCTCCTCCTCGGTGAGCGCCGGGTCGTCGGGGGCGGTGAGCACACCCGCGAGGACCTCCTCGGGCGTCACCTTCGGCCAGTGCGCGTCGAGGAAGGCGGTCAAGGGCCGGGCCCGTTCGACGCGCCGCGTCCAGGCCGCGCCCTTGGTGCCGGAGCGGCGTTCGGCCTGCTCCCGCAGGGCCCGTACGACGCGGGCGAGGACGCGTTCGCGGCCGGTGGTGTAGGGCGGGGCCTCGTCCCGTACCGCCGTGAGGAGGGCGGTGAGTTCGGCGGCCGGGACACGCCAGCGGTACGAGCCGTCGGGCACGGTCAGGTCCTCGGCGACCTCCGTGCGGACCCGGCCGTGGAGCGCGCGCCGCAGCACCTCCGCCATGCGGACGTCGTGCTTGACGCGGGCGGCCGCCTCGCCGTCCTCGGCGCCGACCGGGCCGCGGGCGATCTCCTCGCCGAGGGTGGCCTGCCGCACCCCGGTCTCGCCGAGCGCGGGCAGCACCTCCGCGATGTAGGAGAGGAAGGCGGGGTGCGGGCCGAGGACGAGGAGTCCGGAGCGGCCGATCCGCCGGGGGTGGGTGTAGAGGAGGTAGGCGGCCCGGTGCAGGCCGACGGCGGTCTTGCCGGTGCCGGGAGCGCCCTGGACGCAGAGGGAGACGGCCGGGTCGGACCGTACGAGGTCGTCCTGGTCGGGCTGGATGGTGGCGGCGATGTCCCGCATCGGGCCGGTGCGCGGGCGTTCGATCTCCCGGGCGACGAGCGCGCTGGGCCCGGCCCCGCCCGGCGCGGTGAGGTGCTCGTCCTCCAGGGCGGTCAGCTCCTCCGGTGCGCCCGTGCTGCCCGGCGCCCAGCCGAAGCGGCGGCGGCGGAGCACGCCCTGCGGGTCGTGGGTCCCCGCCTGGTAGTAGGCGCGGGCGACGGGGGCCCGCCAGTCGATGACGAGCGGTGGGGCGGCGGGGTCCTCGGCGATCCGGTGGCGGCCGATGTGGTGGGTCTGGCCGTCGGCGCGGTCGAGCCGGCCGAAGAAGAGGGGACCCGGGGGGAGTGCGGCCATCTCCTTGGCGCGGCTGCGGAGATGGCGGCCGAGGATCTCGGCGTCGGCACCGGAGGCGGCGACGTCCTCGCCGGTGACGACCTGCTCGGTGACGTCCTCGGTCATCCGGGTCAGGGCGGCACGGCAGGCCTCGTGGTGCGCGCGCTCCCGTTCGAGTTCACGGTCGAGGCCGCTGTCGGGTGCGCGGCGGGAGGCGGGATCGGGGGACGGGTCCGGGCAGGAACGGGTGCTCAGTGACGTCATTCCGCCCAGCGTAGCGAAAGACGTTACCGAGTTACATTTTTTACTTGGTAGCGGTACATGTGCGGTCCGGACCCCGCTCAGTACGGGAGCCCCTCCCGCAGCGTGCGGAACGCGCGCTCGGCCGCCGCCAGCGCCCCCTCCGCGAGAGCGTCGGCCGTCGCTCCGCCCGCGATCCGGTCGACGTTGTCCTCCGCGAGGATCCGCAGGACGGCGACGATCTGACCGGCCGCCAGGCGCGCCTCCAGCGGATCGCCGCCGAGCGCCGCCGCGAGGGCCGCCTCGGACCGGCGCCGGTACGTGGGGAGGCGGGCCACCAGGGCCGGCGTGCCGTACAGGAGCCGGTGGAAGGCGAGGACGTCCGGGTCGTCGCACAGGCCGGTGACCGGGTCGCGCCGCTCCAGGCCGGAGATCAGGTGCGCGTGGAGGGCGTCGAGCGGCGCGGTGCCGGCGGCACGGGCGGCGGTCACCACCCGGGCGGCCTCGTCCTCGTGGTCGGCGAAGCGGTGGAGGACCAGGTCCTCCTTGGCGGGGAAGTACCGGAAGAGGGTCGGCTTCGACACCTCGGCCGCGGCGGCGATCTCGGCGACCGGGACCGCGTCGTACCCCTTCTCCAGGAAGAGGGCGACGGCCGCGTCGGAGAGCGCCTGCCGGGTGCGCCGCTTCTTCCGCTCCCGCAGCCCGGGCTCCCCGGGAGCCACGCCCTCGCCGGTGACCTCCGGCCGCCTCACGACGCCCGCCCTTCCACCAGCGCCGCGACGCCGTCCAGGATCCGCGCGATGCCGAAGCGGAATTCGGCGTCCGGCTCGTCGGGGGCGTCCAGGACGCCGGAGTCGAGCAGCCGGGCGACCGCCGGGTACGTGGCGGGGTCGGCGAGCCGGCGCAGGGTGCGGCCGTAGTGGGCGAGGGCCTCGCCGGCGCCGTCGCCCTGGCCGGCCGTCGCGGTCATCGCCTCGGACAGCTCCACCGTCATCAGGGTCTCGCTCTTGACGAAGCCGGCCACGAGCAGGGTCACGGAGATCTTGGCCCCCTCGTCGAGACCGGTGCCCGCCAGCGCCACCAGGGCCTTCTCCCACCAGGCGACGGCGTTCGGGGTGGCGGGCGGCCCGGAGACGGGGACCCGCAGCAGCCAGGGTGAGCGCAGGTAGACCTCGCGCATGCCGCGGGCCCACCGCTCGACCGCCTCGCGCCACGGGGTGCCCGGCGGGAACAGCTCGGGCGGGGCACCGGTGGCGGCCTCCTGCATGAGGACGTACAGCTCGTCCTTGGCGGAGACGTACCGGTAGAGCGACATGGTGGAGACGCCCAGCTCCTTGGCGACCCTCCCCATCGAGACGGCGCCGAGCCCTTCCGCCGAGGCGACCGCGACGGCCGCGCCGACGATCCGGTCGAGGGTGAGCCCCGGCTTCGGGCCCTTGGTGGGGCGCTCCCTCAGCCCCCAGGCCGCCTCGACGACCGGCGGGAGGAAGCCGTCGCCGCCCCGGCCCCCCGCTCCGGCTCCCGTCCCGCCGCCGCCCTTCCTACCGCCGTCCGCCGCCACCCGTCGCCTCCGCACCTCGCCGCCCGCTTGACGCCCATCCTAGTAATGCGTAACCCTTAAACAGTAACGCGTATGGCATACGCAGTACGCGTCCCCGGCCCATGCCCAGGGAGTCACCCATGCCTCCGGTCATCGAAACCACCGGCCTGACCAAGTCCTACGGGGACGTCCGCGTCCTCGACGGCCTCGACCTCGGCGTCGAGGCCGGCACCGTCTTCGCCCTCCTCGGCCCCAACGGCGCCGGGAAGACCACCACCGTCCGGGTCCTCACCACCCTCACCCCGCCCGATGCCGGACGGGCCCGCGTCGCCGGCCACGACGTCGTCACCGCGCGCTCGCGGGTCCGCGCCGCCATCAGCCTCACGGGCCAGTACGCCGCCGTGGACGAGAACCAGACCGGCGCCGAGAACCTGCGCATGGCGGCCCGGCTCTCCGGCCTCTCCCGCCGCGCCGCCGCCCGCCGGGCCGGCGAACTCCTCGAACGCTTCGGCCTCACCGCGGCCGGCGACCGCCTCGCCCGTACGTACTCCGGGGGGATGCGCCGCCGCCTCGACCTCGCCGCCGGTCTGGTCCGCGACCCCGCCACGCTCCGCGTGGTCTTCCTGGACGAGCCGACCACCGGGCTCGACCCGCGCAGCCGCCAGGAACTCTGGGACGCCGTCCGCGAACTCTCCGGCCACGGCGCCACCGTCTTCCTCACCACCCAGTACCTGGAGGAGGCCGACCGGCTCGCCGACCGCGTCGCCGTCCTCGGAAAGGGCCGCCTCCTCGCCGCAGGCACCCCCGCCGCGCTCAAG
>NZ_JAPSIW010000456.1 GCF_031178505.1 Streptomyces sp.
GGCGATGAAACCGGCGATGAGGCCGATGAGAATCCACGCGATGATGCCCATGATGCGTCTCCTACCTGCTCACATAAAGCCTACGTTAATACGGCGTCTGCGCGTTCGGAGAGCTTTCAAACCTGCTTGTCTTCTCCGCCTGCATGCAAGGCGAGGAGGAAGGGCATTCGTCGCCGTCCCGCTCGCCGACGCCGCCAGGGACCTCCCGAACCAGACCGACTTTCTGGACCACCGCGACGCCGCCAGGCTGGGGTGGCTCACCGCGACCCTCGGCAGTGTCAGGACGCCGGCAGCCGTCGGAAACCACAGCTCCCACGTCCCCACTCATGCCACCTCCCGCGCCTTCACCGCGCGCTCGCCTTCCGCACGGGCGGTCACCAGCGCGAGGAGTGCCCGGCGGCGCGAACGAGTCACCCAGCGCACCGGCCGACCGGGCGGGCCATCGACCAATCTCCGGCCGGGGCGGCTCACCAGTAGGCGCGGTCGTCCCAGGACCGGAAGTCCGCGAACTCAACAGGATCGTCTTCCTCGTCCAGGCCGGCGAACCCGTGCGTGACCAGGGTGCCGCGCTGCCAGGCGAGAAGGGTGTCGATGAGGCCACCCTCGAGCGGCGGCCCCTGGTCCGCGTGGCGGGGCCAGACGATCAGCGGCCATGTGTCGGGATCCCCGCCCTCGGTGAGCCAGCCGAGGTAGTCGCCGTCGATGGAGTTGGCGAAGGGGAGGAAGCCGCCGGACTCGGGCCAGACGGCCAGGCGGTACCAGTCCGCGTTGCCGTCCTTGAGCTGCCGGTAGGCGTCCGCTGTGTCCGCGACGTGCGTGACGAACCGCCGCTCACCGGTCCGGAGCGGGGTATGGAAACGCAGCCACCCGCTCCAGATGCCAGCGCCGTACTCGTCCATCAACTTCACGTACTCCCCGGGCAGCCGTGTGCCCAGCTCGGCGAACAGTCCCTCCCAGGAGCCGTCGCCCAGGTACGGCCGCTCGGGTGGCGGCGACAGCAGCCGCAGCCCGTCCAACCCGATGCCGCTGTCCAGCGCGATTCGGCGTTCGGCCTCGGTGAGCCGGGACGGGACCGGCGCCGGTGGGGTCCACACCTCGGCGTCGGGAAGGAAGGCGGTACGCGCGACAGTGCCGGGCAGCGGGCCCAGCAGCGGGCCGGGAGGAGAAGGAAGCTCCCAGGCGTCACGGACGGTGTACCGCAGATAGTCGGTGAGCGTCAGGTCGTACCGGTGCCACCGGAGCAGTCCACTGCCTGGCACCGCCCCCGAGTGTTGCACCACCACGGTCCACCTGTTGGGGTCGGTGGAGACCGAGGTGTCCCAGAAGAGTACGTCGCTGCCCCGCGTGCACCCCCAGGCCAACAGGCCGCCGGGCTCGGGATGGAAAACGGGCCGCTCGGCCTCGGACAGCTCGCGCGCCTCGATCCGTGCCTCCCGGTGCGTCGCTCGCAGCCACTCGCCGTAGTCGAAGCGGTCCCGCTGGACGCACGGCACGTGGATCCACACGTACTCACCGAAGTCCAGCGGGCCGTACCGGTCGGCAAGCCGCTTGTAGTCAGTCGGCAACCGCAGTCCGAGCCAGTCCTCGACGGCCGACCAGTCGATGGGTACAGAGGAGGGCGGGCCTCCGGTGGAAGGGGTGGAAAAGGCCCCTATATCCGATGTCATGTGACATCCTTCCAGCATGCGTCATGTGTTCGGCAGATTCTTCCGTCTCCGCCGGCCGGGCGGAAATCAGGCGACGGCGGGTATGCCGCGCGGGTCCGACCGGAGCGTTTGGAGGGCGAGTCTGCCCGCGGCGTGGCGAACTGGACGTGGAGTGAGTTGACCGAGGAAGCACGGCAGCGAGGCATCCGACGTGTCACACACCCTCGATGAGCAACTCTTCTCTCACCAGCGGCAAAGATCGAGAACCTGCGGTTCTCTGCCCGGATCTTCTGCTCTGCTCCGTCGGTGCGGCCCGCACGACGCTAACGTCAAGTCCATGATCGTATGGATCAACGGCACCCACGGCGCAGGCAAGACGACGACCAGCGCGCTCGTCCAGCGGTTCATCCCGAACTCGCGGGTGTTGGACGCCGAGAAAGTCGGCGAGACACTCATGGACATCACGCCGGGACTGCCGGCGACGGACAACTTCCAGCACTGGCCGCCCTGGCGGCCCCTCGTGGTCGAAACCGCCCGACGCGTCCTCGACTACACCGGCGGAACCCTGGTGATGCCCATGACGGTCCTGGTCGAGCAGTACTGGCGCGAGATCAGCGCGGGACTTGCCCAGCACGACATTCCTGTGAGGCATTTCGTCCTCCACGCAGACCAGGACACCCTCCGCGCACGCATCGCGGGCGACACCGTTCTCGGCCCCAACTCGCCGTTCCGTCTCCAGTACCTTGAGCCCTACGCCGAGGCCGCCCGCACGTGGCTGCACGCCGAGGCCGAGGTCGTCGACACCACACACCTCACCCCCACACAGGCCGCCCAACAGATCGCAGAGGCCGTCAAGGGGTGACCTTCCGGCACCGCACCTCGCAGGTGACAACAGGACCGCCTCTGGGACAGCGGCCGTGCTTCGGCTGACGCCTGGGTCCGTCACCCCCGGTCGAACAGCGAATTCGGGGGCTGAGCAACCGCCGAAGAACGACGAGTCCCCGATGACCTGCGGGATCTGCGGATGCCGGCCCCCGCCGAGGACACGGCGCTCCGCCGGACACTGCCACAGTCGGTCTCGGGGAGCGGAGGCCGGCGGGCGTTTCCCTATGAGGAGATCCGCCGACGGCACGGGCGAGAACGAGCTTCCCCGCTCCCGCACGCGAGTTCGGCGTGTCCGCCTCGACCATCCGGGCCCAGACCCGGCTGCCGTAAGGCGTTGCCTCCCTGAGGGCGGAAGAGGTCCAGTCGAGCCGTCCCACACCGATTTCGCAGCCTAGGGCGGTGAGCCGCCGCATGGCCTGACGATTACGGGCCGGGGAACCCTCGCACGCTACCGGGCCGGTCGGCACGCGGCTGTCCCCTCCAAGAGGTCGGCGTCAGCTGCACCACAGAGCTGCGTCGCGTCTTCGGAGGTGAACACCGCCGCGCGCAGCACCTGAACCGGCCGGCTCCCCACGTCACTACGCACATCATCCGCACCCTGCGCAGGGGGCCGGAACCTGAAAAGCGGTCGCCGCCGCGGTCGGCCTGTCCGTGACGACCGTCCACGCCCGCATGGGGCAGGACGGGCGTGCTGCTCAGTGAGCCGTGGCGAGGAGGTCCACGGCCTGTGTGATCCCCACACCGACCACGATCCGGCGCCGACTGGGCGGGATGAGTTGTCCGTTGCCTCCAGCAAGAGGCAACGGGCAGCGTGGCGTGCCGGGAGGGCGTGCTCGTACGGCTGCCGGGTGGTGCGATCACGAGCCGGGTCTAGCTTGACTGGCCCCCTGCGGGGACTGTCCAGGCCTGTGTCATTTCCTCAGACCGTCCACCGGACTGTGCCTGCCCCCGGGCAGGCTCCGGTGCCCTGTGGCGAGTGAGACGAAGCGCCGGCCCAAGGCCGGGGAGCCGTGGATCTACGGTCAGGCTGAGGCGCCGGGGCCGGCGGTGGTGCGGGCGTAGTGGTCGGCGATGTCGTCGCTGGTCGTGGTCCACACGCCGGGGTGGTTGACGACGTATTCGAGCGCCTGGTCCAGGTATTTCATCCGGAACGCCTGGCCGGTCACGAAGGGGTGCAGGGCCAGTGCCATCACACGGCCGCTGTGCGCGGAGTCCGCGTACAGCTGGTCGAGCTGGTCCTTGACGATCTGCACGAAGTCGGGGCCACTGATGGAGTGGGCGGTGAACAGCCCCAGGTCGTTGAGTTCGAGGGTGTAGGGGACACTCAGGAGCCCGGGCACGTTCAACCGGAACGGCTGGTCGTCGGCGGTCCAGTCCAGCACGTAGCGCAGGCCGAGTTCGGCGACCAGCTCCGGGGTCCGGAACGTCTCGGTGAGGGCGGGTCCCATCCAGCCGCGGGGACGCTGCCCGGTCGCCTTCTCGATGGTCTCGACGACCTCGGTCAGGTAGGCGCGCTCATCCGCTTCGACCTCGGCCTGCAGAGTGGAGTTGTTCTTGCCGTGGGCGAGCCAGGCCCAGTCGCGCGCCCGGCCGGCCTCGACGATCTGCGGGTAGTGCTCGGCGACATCGGAGTTGAGCAGCACGCTCGGGCGCACGCCGTGCCGGTCGAACGACTCGATCATCCGCCAGATCGCCACCCGGGGGCCGTAGTCGCGCCACCCGTGGTTCAGCGGATCGGGCACGAGCGCCGCGGTGCTTTGGTTGATGCTCGTGGACGGCTTGCCCAGGATGAAGTGCTCCACGTTGAGGCCGACGTAGAACGCCACCCGGGCGCCGTCGGGCCACAGGATGGGCGGGCGTTCGGTAATGGGGCTGTAGTCGTACAGGTCGTTGCGCATGGAATTCCCTTCACAGGCACCGTCCTTGGGGACGGCAGCGGAGCCGAACTGCGGGAGCCGATCCGTGTCGTATCGCGAACCGATACGGATCGTGTCGCGGCATGGCGTCCGTGTCAACACGAACCGGATCGTCTCCCCCATGCGGTAACGTGACTCGGTCAGCACCATGGAGGCGACATGAGCACCACGCGCGCACCCGACCCGGCCCGGCGCAACCCGCACACGACCGCCGCGATCCTCGAGGCCGCGCTCGGCATGGCACGTGAGATCGGCTTGGCGCGCGTCACCATCGAGGGGATCGCCGCTCGCGCGGGCGTCGGCAAGCGAACCGTCTACCGCTGGTGGCCCTCCAAAGGCGCGGTCGTCCTCGACGCGTGGGCGCAGCAGCTCGAAGAGCGCCTGCACCGGCGTCTCGACACCGCGCAGACCGGCGACTTCGAGGCCGACCTGAAGCTGATGGTCAAAGACGCCTGGATCGACACGATCGGCGACACCCGCAGCGTGCTCGCCTCGATCGTTGCCGAGTCCCAGCACGACCCCGACCTCGCCGCGCAGTTCCGTCAACGCCTTATCGACCCCGCCACCGCGCTGGTCGCGGAGCGCATCCGCCGCGCCCAGGCGGACGGACAGGTCGCCGCCGACATCGACCCCTACCGCGCCATCGAGCTGATCTACGCCCAGCTGTACTACCGGCTGCTCGTCGTGCGCGGCCCGAACGACGAGGCATACGTCGAGGACGTGGTCGAACTCGCCATGCGCGGGCTCAGGCCCACTCGCCGGAGCGGGGCATGACCCCCACCCGCCGGACGTCCGCCGGCGGATGATCCCGGAGCCGGAAAGCCCGCACCGCCGCCTCTTCGGCACGGTGTCATGGGACTGGTCTGCCGAAGGCCAGGACCTGGAGGCACCCGTCGCCCGAGGCCGAGGTGCAGGTTCCAGGGGTTGATGCCGAGAGTGCGGTGAAGGAGTTCGCCGATGTGCCCGGCGCCGAAGAGGTGGCGGCGGGTCTCGGCCAGGTGTGGTGACGTCAGAAGGCCCGGCAGATCGGTGTGGTCGATCGCGGCGACGGCGGCGGCGAGCACCGGTTCGCCGGACCGATCCGGGGCCGCATCACCGCCCCGGAGGAGCTGGGCCATCATGATCACCAAGCCTGTGTCCTGCGCTGCTGCGCAACTCGGCCGGCCACTCTCCGACCGACCGCAACCCTGAATCCTCTACCGCTCCGGCCTCTGGCACCATGACGCATCCATGTAAATCGAACTCATGGGGGTGGGCGCACGTGCGCCGCAGTCTGACACGACTTCCAGGAAAGAGAAGCATCCTCGCCGCGAGTGGTGGGCTGG
>NZ_JAPSIW010000457.1 GCF_031178505.1 Streptomyces sp.
GGCGGCCGCCCGCCGGCGACCGCCCCTCGTGCCTTCAGATGTTCAGGACCCCGTCACCGGGGTCCCGTCGGTTCGCCCCGGATCAGAACTGCAGACCCCAGGAGTCGATCTTGCCGGTGTCGAAGTTGGCGTTGTCGCTGACGCGCAGCTTCCACGTGCCGTTGGCGACCTCGGAGGAGGCGTTGACCGTGTACGTGGTGTTGATGTTGTCGGCGCTGCCGCCGGTGCCGAAGGCCTTCAGCGTGTAGGCCGTGCCGTCGGGGGCGATGAGCTGGACCTGGAGGTCACCGATGTAGGTGTGGGCGATGTTCACCGGCACCTGCAGGGCGGAGGGGGCGTTGCCCGCGACGCCGCTGACGGTGACGGGGGACTCGGCGGTCGCGTTGTCGGCGATGGCGTAGTCCGTGGTGTTCTCGAACTTCGGGCCGGTGGGCGGCGGGGTGGTCGTGCCGCCGCCGACGTACAGGAGGCGGTTCGGGGAGCCGGTGCCGGGGCTGGTGACGACGTTCGGGGTGGCGGCGTTGGCCAGGGCCGCGGAGACCTGGGCCGGGGTGGACGCCGGGTTGTCGGCCAGGTAGACGGCGGCGGCGCCGGCGACGTGCGGGGCCGCCATCGACGTACCGGAGATGGTGTTGGTGGCGGTGTCGCCGGTGTTCCAGGCCGACTTGATGGAGGAGCCGGGGGCGAAGATGTCCAGGACGCTGCCGTAGTTGGAGAAGCTGGAGCGGGCGTCGCTCGACGTGGTGGAGCCGACGGTGATGGCCTCGGAGACGCGCGCCGGCGAGTAGTTGGAGGCGTTGGCGCTGTCGTTGCCCGCCGCGACCGCGTAGGTGATGCCGGCGGCGATGGAGTTGCGGACGGCCGTGTCGAGGACGCTGTCGACGCCGCCGCCGAGGCTCATGTTGGCGACGGCCGGCTTGACGGCGTTGCGGGTGACCCAGTCGATGCCGGCGACGACCTGCTCGGTGGTGCCCGACCCGTTGTTGTCGAGGACGCGGACGCCGACGATCTTGGCCTTCTTGGCGACGCCGTGCGCGGAGCCCGCGACGGTACCGGCGACGTGGGTGCCGTGGCCGTGGCCGTCCTGGGCGGTGTTGTCGTTGTCGACGGCGTCGTAGCCGTTGACGGCACGGCCGCCGAAGTCGCTGTGGCTGATGCGGACACCGGTGTCGATGACGTACGCGGTGACGCCCTGGCCCGCGCTGTCCGGGTAGGTGTAGCTCTGGTTCAGGGGCAGCGCCCGCTGGTCGATCCGGTCCAGGCCCCAGGACGGCGGGGAGGGCTGGGTGGCGTCGATGGTGAAGACCCGGTTCTGCACGACGGACTTGACGGCGGGGTCCGCCGCGAGCTTCCTGGCCTGGGCCTCCGACAGCTCGACGGAGTAGCCGTTGACGGCGGTCGTGTACGTCCGCTTGATCTTCGCGCCGAACTTGGCGGCGACGGCGCGGCCCTTGGCGGTCTCCGCCTGGGCGGACTCGTGCAGGGTGACGATGTAGCTGCCCGCGATGGTGCCCTCGGCACCGGCGTTCTCGATGACGCCTTCGGCGGCGGCCGGGGCGGCGGTGGCGGGGAGTGCGGAGAGGGAGCCGAGGGCGAGGGCGGCGACGGCGATGGCCGCGGCCGTGGTGATACGGCGGCGCGAGTCACGCACTGACATGTGGGGGGTCCTCCTCATCGGTGGTGCACTGCCGTGGGGATAGGGCAGGGACATGACAATCCATGGCGCGGAGTCCGCGGCGTCTGGAACGTCCGGCTGCCGAGCGAAAGATTGACTGATCCATAGGAATCGCACAAGGGCGCGTGGGCATCCGCAACACCCCTGCCACACCGCCGACATGCCGCCCCCATGACCTCCCAGGTGTGTCACGGATGCGGTGTTTCCGCGCCCGCCGACGCCCTCACCTGGTGTTGTCCCCGCTGCCGGGGCCCTGGGACCCCGACCTCACCACCGCCCCCGCCCCCCTGCCGGACCTCGCGGCCGGGGTGAATTCCCTCCGGTGGTACGAGGAGGCGTCGCCGCCCTCTCCGTACGCGTGCGCCGTCACACTCCGGGAGAGCCGCCCCCGCCGTACACGGGCGCCGCCACGCTCCGGAAGGGCCTCCCCCGCTCACGCAGGGCATCACGATCACGATCCCGCCCCGGGCCCGCCGGACCCTGGCGGCCGCCCGCGCGAACGGCGGCACCCTCCGTACCGTGACGCCGGGACGCGCGGCGCGACGCCCAGCGGGATCCGCCGCGCGCGGACTCTTCGTCGAGCCCACCGCCGCCGCCTGCCGGGCAGCGGCATCACGCCGTGCGGGGCGGGGGCGAAGACGGGCCTGGCGTCCTCCTGAACGCCGCGCCCGCCCCCGCTCCCCCGCCCCGCTTCCGTACGACTCGGAGTCCGTCGCCGCGAAGTCCTTCGCCTCGGAGCCCCCGGACCGGAACTCGTCGGCTCGGAACGCGCCGGGCCGAACGCCCGCTCGGGACGCGTCGACTCAGGACTCGTCGGCTCGGAACTCGTCGACTCAGAACTCGTCGGCGCCGGACCGCAGCTCGTGCGTCCAGTAGCCCGTCTTCGCGACGGCCTCGTTGACGGCGAGACCGCCGGCCGGCGCCTTGACGACGACGCTGCCCTCGGCCGGGCCGTCGGCGGCGAAGAGGTTCACGTTGAACGCGGTGACGACCTTGGCGTCCTCGTCCACGCCACCGAGGGCGATGCGGACGTTGGCGTACGCGGGGGCGCCCGGCTTCAGGACGACGGGGGCGGCCGGCTTGCTCTTGGCGACGGCCGGGACGTCCTTGGCGGTCTGGATCTCGCCGAAGGCGATCAGCGGGTAGCCGATGAGCCGGCACGAGCTCGCCGAGGTGTTGGTGGCGGTGAGCACGATGTGCTCGGTGGGCACCTCGTCGGCCTTGGCCGCGGTGATCCGTACGTCCCCGGCGGCGCAGGCGCGCTCCTTCGCGCGGGTCGAACCGGCGCTGCGGCTCCCGCCCGTGCCGGTCGCCACGGTGGTGGTGTTCGCGGCGGTGTCCGCCGTGGTGGCCGAGCCGCCGGCGGAACCGGACGTGCCCGTCCCGGTGCCGGTGTCCGTCGTCCCCGTACCCGCGGACGAGGCCGCCGACGGCGAGACCGAGACGGCGGAGGAGGCGGACGAAGAGGCGGAGGCGCCGGTCGCGCTGCCCGCGTCCTTGGCGCCCGTGCCGGTGCCGCCGCCGCAGGCGGTGAGGCCCAGCGAGAGGGCGGTGACGGCGACGGCCAGAGCGGTGGTCGTGCGGTGAGTACGCATGATGACGGTCCCCCGTGAAGGTGAGGCGTGACGCCTGCGGTGTGCTGTGCGGTCGGTGCACCCGGGCTCTCCGGTGGGCGCAGCGCCCGGGTGCGGCACCCGGGACCCGCCGGTCCGGCGGAGCCGGGCGCCACACCGGGGCGCGCCGGTGGGGTGGCGTCCGTGGTGCGGCACCCGGCCCCCGGCGCGGCGGGTCCTTCGTGCTGACACCAGCTTCCGCCCCCGCACTGCCGTCCCGCTTGCGTACCGCTAACGGTCCGCTGCCAGACGCGAAAGCCGCTCCGCCGCCCGCGCCGAACCCTCCCGGAAACCGGCCGCGTCGGCCGCGGCGATGGCTCGTTTCAGCTGGTCGGCGGCCTCATCCAGCCGTCCGCTTCCGGCCAGGGCCTCCCCCTGGAGGATCTGCAGCCCGGCCCGTACGACCATCCCGTCGGGCGGTACGAGTTCCCCGGCGCGAACGGTGTGCGCGAGGGCCGCCTCGTACTCCCCCGCCTCCAGGCAGTGGCGTGCGAGGTGGTGGAGCGTCAGCACCTGGGTGTTGGGGTGACCGGAGCGGTCGGCGAGGGCGACCGCCTGGGCCATGAGGAGACCGGCCCGCCCGTGCTCGCCCGTCGCGTCGAGGACGACGGCGAGGTTGACGTACGCGATGGCCTCGCTGATCGTGTCGCCCGCCCGGGCGGCCAGGACCGGCGCCTTCTCCAGGTGGACGAGGGCCTCCGCGTCCCGGCCCTCCTCGTGGAGGATCCAGCCGAGCAGCGCCCGCGTGCGCGACTGGGCGTCGAAGTCGCCCACGTGCTCCGCGGAGGCGAGCCCCGCCTCCAGGAGCGGCGTCCAGCCGTCGCTGATCCGCACCAGCATCAGCGGCCACTGGACGAGGGCGAGCCGCCAGGCCCGGTCGTGCAGCCCGAGCGCGGCGGCCGCCGCGACGGCCCCCTCCAGGGCGGGACGCTCCGCCGCGTACCAGTCGAGCGCCGCCGCCCGGTCCTCGAACTCCCGGGTCGCGGCGGGCCGCCGGTGGTCGGCGGGCAGGGCGTAGCAGGGCTGGGAACCCGGTTCGGCGGCGGCGTCGGCGGCGAGCCCGGTGTAGAGGTAGTGGTCGAGAAGGCGCCGCAGCCCCTCCTGGTCGGCCTGCGGCGCGAGCCGGCGCGCGTAGAGGCGTACGAGGTCGTGCGGCGTCCAGCGGCCGGGAACCGCCTCGGTGAGCAGGTGGGCGGCGGCGAGCCGGTCCAGGTCGGCGGAGGCCTGCGCGGGCGAGGTCCCGGCCAGCGCGCTCGCGGCGAACCGGTCGACATCGGAGCCGGTGTGCAGGGCCAGGGCCCGGAACATGCGGGTGGCGGACTCCGGAAGCTGCTGCACGGTGAGGCGGAGCGCGGCGGAGACACCGATGTCCTCCACGTCGAGGAGGGACAACCTGCCCTGCTCGTCGGCGAGTTCGCCGACCATCGCGTCCAGGGTCCAGCCGGGCCGCTCGGCCAGGCGGGCGGCGGTGACGCGCAGGGCGAGCGGGAGCCCGTCGCAGAGCCCGGCGAGCCGGGCCGTGGCCTCCGGCTCGGCCGCGACCCGGTCCGCACCGAGGACGGTGGCGAGCAGGGCCGCCGCGTCGGCGGCCGGCAGGTGGTGCAACGGCACGGGCCGGGCCGCGTCGGACGCGATGAGCCCGCCGAGCCGGTCGCGGCTGGTGACGAGCGTGACGCAGCGGTCGCCACCGGGCAGCAGCGGGCGGACCTGCTCGGAGGAACGGGCGTTGTCGAGGACGACGAGGAGCCGGCGTCCGGCGGTGAGCGTGCGGAACAGCGCGCCGCGCGCCTCCACGCCCTCCGGGACCCGTGGTTGCGGCACCCCGAGGGCCAGCAGGAACTCGCGGAGCACGGCGGCCGTGTCGGGCGCCGGGGTGTCGCTGAAGCCGCGCAGGTCGGCGAAGAGGCGCCCGTCGGGGAAGCCCTCGCGCCGCTCGTGCGCCCAGTGCACGGCGAAGGCGGTCTTGCCGACCCCGGCGGGACCGGTGACCAGACAGACGGGGCCGTCACCCGCGCCGGCCTCCCGGTCGAGCGCGGCCAGCTCGCCCCGGCGGCCGGTGAACCCGCGCGGCGGGCGCGGCAGCAGCTCGGGCACCACGACCGGGGCGGGCGCGGGGGGCTCCGCCGTGAGCGCGGCGGCGGTACGCGGCGGGGCGGCGGGCGCGGCGGACCGCAGCAGCGTCGCGTACGCCTCGCTCAGCGTCTCGCCCGGGTCCACCCCCAGCTCCTCGGCGAGCAGCCGCCGGGTCCTGTGGTACCAGTCCATGGCATCGGACTGCCGGCCCGCCCGGGCCAGGGCCAGCATCAGCGCCGCGGCCAGGGACTCGCGCAGCGGATGGGCGACGGCCTCCGTCCGCAGGACGGCGGCGGCCCTGCCGTGCTCACCGAGCTGCCCGTACGCCGCGGCCAGAGCCTCCACCGACGCGAGCCGCATCTCCTCGAGCCCGCTCGCCGCCGCCTCCAGCGGCCGGCTCGGCA
>NZ_JAPSIW010000458.1 GCF_031178505.1 Streptomyces sp.
GACCGGTTTCGGCACCGTCTTCCAGACCGTGTCCACGGCCCTGCTGCTCGCCGTGGCGGTGGCCCTGCCGCAGCGGATCACGACCGAGTGGGTGCGGGAGACGTGGCAGCCCACCACGGTGGGCGCGGTGCGCGCGGACTACGAGGTGGGGACCGGGGTCGGCACACTCGACCTCTCGCGCCTCGCGGTACCGGCGGGCACCACCGTCGGGACCCGGGTGAACGTCGGCGCCGGGAAGGTCGAGGTGGTCGTGCCGAAGGACGTGGTGGTGAGGCTCCGCGCCGAGGTGGGGCTCGGTGACCTGCAACTGCCCGGGCAGCCGCCCGACGACATCGACATCGCACCGGACCGGGACGAGACCCGGACGCTCGCCCCGCCGGCCGGGACCGCCCCGGCGGGCACGCTGGACCTCTCACTGGAGGTCGGACTGGGACAGGTGGAGGTCATCCGTGCTGCTTCATGAGTTCCGCCCGGGCAGGCTCGTCCTCGGCCTGACGGCCCTCACCCTCGCCGTGGTGTACGGGGGTGACGCCCTGGAGGCCTGGGCCACGCCCTGGTACGGGGTGGTTCCGGTGCTCTGCGGCGGCCTGGGTCTGGCCGGCCTGGTGACGTGGGTGGCCTATCGAATACGGCGCCGTGCGGCGAGGAGCCGGTCGAGCGAGAGCACCGGGGCGCCGGCGAGCAGCAACGGCAGCCAGGCCATCAGATAGGCGAGGTCGTTGCCCAGGTAGTAGGGAGACACCTGCCAGCTCACGGTCAGCCACAGGCTCAGTGAGATCAGCGCGCCGCCGAGCGCCGCCACCCGGGCGAAGAGGCCGAGGAGGGTCCCGATCCCGACGGCGAGCTCGCCGAGGGCGAGGGCGTGTCCGAAGCCGGCAGGACTGTGGAGGGCGAGGTCGACCAGGGCGGGCACGGCGGAGCTGTCGCGGACCCCGCGCATGGTCTCGCCGATGGATCCGGTGCCGGTGCCGGCGAGGAAGGAGGCGTCGGTCAGCTTGTCGAGACCCGCGTACACGAAGGTGACGCCGAGGAAGATCCGGAGGGGAAGGAGGGCGTAGCGGGAGGCGGTGGCCTTCCACCGGGCGAACGTGTCCCGGCGAGCCGCCGAGCCGGACGCGGAACCACCCGCCGAGCCGGACGCGGAACCACCCGCCGAGCCGGACGCGGAACCACCCGCCGAGCCGGACGCGGAACCACCCGCCGAGCCGGACGCGGAACCACCCGCCGAGCCGGTCGGGGGACCGCCTGCCGAGCCGGAGCCCAGGGCCGGGGACCCGGGGGACCCGGGGGACATCCTGCCGTCCGCTCCGTCGTTTCGCCGGTCGGCCTGTCCTGTCATCGCCGGTCACCTCTCCACTCCCCGAACGGCTCCTCGCGGAACGATTCTCTCCGCACCGGGGCCGGGGGAGCACACGGAAGGCCCCGCGCCCCACGGCTCCGGTCACCCGGCGCGCACGCAGCGTGCGGCCGGCCCGCGATCGGGCCGTCGGACGGACAGGCGGGGCGGCGGGGTTCAGTCGAGGACGTCGATGGTGACCCGGTTGGTCTCGATGCCCGCCGCCGTCACGACCGACACCTCCACGCGTCCCGGTTCGACGTCGGCCGGGAGCGGGACCGTGAGCGCGGTGTCCGTGGGGTTGGCGAAGCCGCCCGGGACCGGGACCAGGGGGACATGGGCGTGGACGGCGCCGATGCGGACGACGAGCCGGGTGAGGGGTTCCGGGGTGGCGGCACCCGGCGGGACGAAGCCGCAGCCGCGGATCTCGATGTCGTCGCCCGTGCGGATCGGGGCGTCCAGGTCGCCGGCCTCCCGGGACCGGACAACGGCGTGGATGGCGGGGCGGACGCCCTCGGTACCGGTGGCGGCGAGGTGCCAGGCGGCGGAGACGGTGAGGAGGAGCACGAGCGGCCAGGGCAGCTCGGGGAGGCCGGTCGGTGCCGCAGCGAGACGGACGCCCGCGAGGATCAGGAGGGCGCCGGAGACGAGGAGGTACTGGATGTCGGCGAGGTCGGCGCGGCCGTCGTCGTCGCAGAGGAGATCGGCGGCCCTCGGGCGGTCGGCGGGCACCTTCTGGAGGCGCCGCGCCGCGATCCGGGCGGAGACGACGACACGGGAGGTGACGGTGAGGGCCGCGACGAGGGCGAAGACGGTGAGCAGACCCGCGCCCCGGGCAGGGGCGAAGGCGGAGGCTCCGGGTGAACGGAGGGCCAGGAAGAGGAGGGTGTAGACGAGGAACAGGAGCCAGGCGGCGGCGACGGCCCGTGTGGTGGAGAGCCGGTTGTCCTCGCCGACGAGCGGTGCGAGCAGTCCGCCGCGGGCCCGGTGCAGGTGCGCGGCGCCACTGAGCAGGACGGCCAGGACCAGGGCGGTGCAGAGGCCGGCGGTACGGGCGGTGGTCCAGCCGGTTCCGACGGCGGTGAGGGCCTGGCCGAGGAGCAGGACGAGTACGGCGCCCCAGACGGTGGCGAGGCCGCCGAGGCGGACGCGGGCGAGCCGGGCCGCGCCGGCCTCGCGTCCCCGGTCGGTGACGGCCCGTGCGGACTGGGCCAGCTCGTCGGAGACCCACTGACGGGCGGCGACCGGGGAGTGGGCGACGGCGGCGGGGACGCCGTGGCCGGCGGCGAGTTCGTCGCGGCGGGCGAGGAAGGCGGCCACGGCGTCGCGGTGGCCGGCTCGCCCGCAGTGTGCGCAACCGGCGCAGGCCGCCGGGTGCGCGCCGGACCGGGCGCCGTACTGTCCCGTTTCTTGAACCGCCACGGTGCTCACTTCCCGAGCCCGTTCTTCCCCCGGGCTCACCTCGCGGCACGTGCCGGGGGTCCGAGGTGGCCCCGATCGGTCAACCGGCCGCTGATTCCCCGGAATTGTGTCGCACCCAAGGCTCCCGGCGCTGCCGCGTGCGCCCCACCGAAGGGTGATTGCCGCTCCATCCCATTGACGTACAGAAAGGTGAAGCGATGGTGTGACGACAGGAGTTCGGTTTCCGCGCGGGTGATCCCCCACTCGGGCGAGGCCCGGACGACGCCCGGAGAATGCCCCGGCCGCACCCGGAGCGGCGGGCCGGACGCGGAGAAGCCGCCGTCCCCGGGCGGCGGGCGCGCGGGGACGGCGGCTTCAGCGGCGGGCGGGAGAGGTCACTCCCACTCGATGGTGCCCGGGGGCTTGCTGGTCACGTCGAGGACGACGCGGTTGACGTCGGCGACCTCGTTGGTGATCCGGGTGGAGATCCGGGCGAGCACCTCGTACGGCAGGCGCGACCAGTCGGCCGTCATGGCGTCCTCGGAGGACACGGGACGGAGGACGATCGGGTGGCCGTAGGTGCGGCCGTCGCCCTGGACGCCCACGGAGCGGACGTCGGCGAGCAGCACGACCGGGCACTGCCAGATCTCGCGGTCGAGACCGGCCGCGGTCAGCTCCTCGCGGGCGATGGCGTCGGCCTCGCGCAGCAGGTCCAGGCGCTCCTTGGTGACCTCACCGACGATGCGGATGCCGAGGCCGGGGCCGGGGAAGGGCTGGCGCTGGACGATCTCCTCGGGCAGGCCGAGCTCCTGGCCGACCATCCGGACCTCGTCCTTGAACAGCTGGCGCAGCGGCTCGACGAGCTCGAACTCCAGGTCCTCGGGGAGGCCGCCCACGTTGTGGTGGGACTTGATGTTGGCCGTACCGGTGCCGCCGCCGGACTCGACGATGTCCGGGTAGAGCGTGCCCTGGACGAGGAAGGCGACCTCCTCGCCGTCGGCGGCGCCCTCGGCGACGATCTCGGCCTGCGCCTGCTCGAAGACGCGGATGAACTCACGGCCGATGATCTTGCGCTTGGTCTCCGGGTCGGAGACGCCGGCGAGGGCGGTGAGGAAGCGCTCCTGGGCGTCGACGACCTTCAGCTGGACGCCGGTGGCGGCCACGAAGTCCTTCTCGACCTGCTCGGTCTCGCCCTTGCGCATCAGACCGTGGTCGACGTACACGCAGGTGAGCTGGGAGCCGATGGCCTTCTGCACCAGGGCGGCGGCCACGGCGGAGTCGACGCCGCCGGAGAGACCGCAGATGGCTCGCTTGGTGCCGACCTGGGCGCGGATGGCCGCGACCTGCTCCTCGATGACGTTGCCGGTCGTCCAGGTGGGCTCGATGCCGGCGCCGCGGTAGAGGAAGTGCTCCAGGATCTGCTGGCCGTGCGTGGAGTGCAGCACCTCGGGGTGGTACTGGACGCCGTACAGCTTCTTCTCGTCGTTCTCGAAGGCGGCGACCGGCACCACGTCGGTGGAGGCGGTGACGGAGAAGCCCTCGGGGGCGGCGGAGCAGGCGTCGCCGTGGGACATCCACACGGACTGCTCGACCGGGGTGCCCTCGAAGAGGGTGGAGCCGGCCTTGGTGACGTGCAGCGGGGTACGGCCGTACTCGCGGGCTCCGGTGTTGTCGACGGTGCCACCGAGGGTGGTCGCCATCAGCTGGAAGCCGTAGCACATGCCGAAGACGGGGACGCCCGCCTCGAAGATCGCGCGGTCGAGGCGGGGGGCGCCCTCCGCGTACACGGAGGACGGGCCGCCGGAGAGGATGATCGCCTTCGGGTTCTTGGCCAGCATCTCGGCCACCGGCATGGTGGACGGGACGATCTCGCTGTAGACCCGGGCCTCACGGACACGGCGGGCGATGAGCTGGGCGTACTGGGCGCCGAAGTCGACAACGAGGACTACGTCCGGGTTGGTGACGTCGGGCGCGGCAGCGGGGGGCGCTGATGACACTACGGCGGCCTTCCGGCGGTAGGAGGGGTTCCCCGAGAGGGGCCTATTTGTCGATTCTACCGGCGCGGCCGTGAATCTTTTCGTCTCACCATCCGAACCGGGGTTGGCCCGGCGGCCGGGCGGCGGTCCATACTGTGCGCATGCGCAAGCTCTCGACCTTCGTCTTTACCTATGGCACCGGCCGGTCCGGATGCCATGGTCGTGCTGCTTGAGCAACTGACAAGCGACTTCCGAGGCGCCCCGGGCCGACAAGGCCCGGGGCGCTTCGCCGTTCCCGGGCCGTGCCGCCCCGGGGCTCCCGGTCCGATTCCGTGAGGAGCCCCACCATGAACGCCGCGACCGCCACCGCGACCGCCACCGTCTCCGCGACCGCCACCGTCTCCACCGTCACGCCCGCTTCCGCCGTCACCCCGGCCGAGAGGACCGGTGCCCGCACCGACGAGGCGGCGGCGCTGATCGGTGACGCCCGCGAACGCATCGACGCCCTCGACGACCGGATCATCGGCCTCATCCAGGAGCGGATGGCCGTCTCGGCCGTCATCCAGGAGGCGCGGATCTCCTCCGGCGGCCGCCGGGTGAACCTGGCACGCGAGATGGAGGTCCTCGGCCACTACCGCGACGCGCTGGGCAAGCCGGGTACGGCGCTGGCCATGACGATGCTGGAGCTGTGCCGGGGCCGCATCTGAGGGAGGTCCCGGATCTGAGTTCGGGCCCGCTCTCACCCGTACGGCGCGTGACCGGCGCGGAGCCCGCTTCGTTGGTCCGGGTGTCCGTGCCAGCCAGGGGCGGGCCCGTAGAAACCACGCGTGGCTTCGCTGGGGCGTGTGACGTACCTCCGGTACGTCGTGGGACCTCGCCCCAGCGCGCGTGACCGGACGGCAGGGGACAGCAGCCCGGTCACCCATAAAGAGCGGTCGGTCCCGGGGACGCCCGGGGCCGGCCGCAACCGGATCCGCCGGTCGCCGCCCCCGCGACCGCCAGCACCACTCGCACCTCGCCCGTCCGACGGAAGGCGCGGTCCGTCGACCGC
>NZ_JAPSIW010000459.1 GCF_031178505.1 Streptomyces sp.
GGCCGGCGTCAGGGGTGGTCGGAAGGCGGGCGGTGGTGGAGGACATGCCCGCTACCGTCGCACCCCGGAAACCTCCAGGTCCATCGAAACTTCCTGACTGTTTTCTTCAGCAGAGCTGAACATTTGCCGCTTGGGGGCCGGGGCGGGCGCGGCGGTACGGGGGGTCAGCTGGCCGGCGACGGTGGCGCCGAAGGCGATGGCCATGCCGAGCAGCTGGACCGGGCCGAGGGCCTGGCCGAGGGCGGCCCAGCCGATGACGGCGGCGGTGATCGGGGACAACGGGCCGAGGAGGGTGGCCGAGGAGGCGCCGAGCCGCTCGATGCCACGGAACCAGAGGAAGTACGAGACGGCGGTGTTGCCGAGGGCGAGGTAGGCGTAGCCCGCCAGGTGGGTGCCGGTCAGGGCCGGCGGCGCGCCCTCGATCGCGAGGGCGAGGGGCAGGATGACCAGGCCGCCGGCGGTGAGCTGCCAGCCGGTGAGGGCGAGGGCGCCGACGCCCTCGGGGCGGCCCCAGCGCTTGGTGAGGACGACGCCGGCGGACATGGAGAGGGCGGAGAGCAGCCCGGCTCCCACTCCGACGAGGTCGAAGGCGGCCCCCGCCTTCAGGACGACGAGACTGACGCCGAAGGCCGCGGCGACGGCGGTGAGCAGGGAACGGACGGTGGGACGGTCGCCGAGGACGAGGGCCGCGAGGCCGACGACGAACAGCGGGCCGACCGAGCCGACGACGGCGGCGAGACCCCCGGGCAGCCGGTAGGCGGCGAGGAAGAGGAGGGGGAAGAAGGCACCGATGTTGAGGGCGCCGAGGACCGCGGCCTTCCACCACCAGGCGCCCTTCGGCAGCTGCCGGGTGACGGCCAGGAGGAGCAGCCCGGCGGGCAGGGCGCGCATCAGGCCGGTGAAGAGGGGCCGGTCGGGCGGCAGGAACTCGGTGGTGACGAAGTAGGTCGAGCCCCAGGAGACGGGGGCGAGGGCGGTGAGCGCGACGACGGCGGCCTTGCGGGGCATGACGGTTTCCCCCTGTGGTGAGTGCGGCGGCACCCGAGTGCCTTGGCGTTAATTAACTTACCACTAAGCTACTTACTTGCAAGTGTCTTTCTTGCCTTCGAGACAGGGGGGAGGGAAGACTGGGGGCATGGAGAAGCACACCCCGGGCGCCGGCCACTCCCCCGGCCCGGCCCACGACGCCGTCGACGCCATCACCGACCAGTGGGCGGCGGTCCGCCCTGATCTCGACACGCTCCCCATGGCGGTCTTCGGACGGATCTACCGGCTGGCCGCCGCGATGCGCGGCAAGGTCGACAAGGCGTACGCGCCCTACGGCATGGCGCTCGGGGAGTTCGACGTGCTGGCCACCCTGCGCAGGTCCGGGGAGCCGTACACGCTGTCACCGCGTGAGCTGACCGCCACGCTGATGATCACCACCGGCGGGATGACGGGCCGGCTCGACAAGCTGGAGAAGGCCGGGCTGCTCACCCGCAGCCCCGACCCGAACGACCGGCGCGGACTGCGGGTCACACTCACCGAACGCGGCCGGGAGCTGGTGGACCAGGCGGTGGGCGCGGGCCTCGAACGCCAGCGGGAGGCCCTGGAGTCGGCGCTCACCGAGGAGGAGGCGGACCAGCTGGCCGGCCTGCTCCGCAAACTGCTCGCGACCACGGCCTGAGGCAGGGGGAGCAGGAGGGCGCACGCAGGCGAGGGCGCCGCGCGGTACGTCGTACCGTGCGGCGCCCTCGCGGGGAAGGACGAGGAGGCGGTCAGGCCTTCTTGCGGGACTTGTCGAGCACCATCACCAGACCGGTGATGACCAGGAACAGCACCAGCGGGGCCACCACGAAGAGACCGAGGGTCTCGACGACCTCCAGCTTGGGGGCCGGGTCGTCACCGTCGTCGCGGGTCAGCGCGAGCGCGGGGGACGACATGAGCAGCATCATCAGCGTCGTACCGGCCGCGACGGCGCCGGCGCGCAGGGCGTTCTTCTTGTCCACGGTGCAAACGTAGCGAACACCTAAACGGGCCGCGCGTCCGGGGGTGCCGTACGGGCTCCGGCCGGGGCTCCGGTGCCGTCCCGGACGAGCCGCAGCAGCGCGTGCGCCCGCGGGGAGGCCGCGATCCGCTCCAGCGTGACGGGCTGCCCTCCGGGGTCCGCGACGGGCAGCCGCCAGTTGGGGTACTGGTCCCAGGTACCGGGGAGGTTCTGCGGTCTGCGGTCCCCCACGAGATCCGGCAGCCACACCCCCACCAGCCGGGCCGGGGTGGCGCACAGGAAGCGGTGGACGGCCCGGACGGAGGCCTCCTCCTCGCCCCGGCCCTCCGGGAGCATGCCCAGCCGCTGGAAGAGGCCGAGCCACTCGGCACTCTCCGCCGCGTCCGCCGCCCGCTCCCGCTCCGGGTCCCCCGGCAGCAGGCCGAGCCGCTGCCGCAGGGCCACGTGGTCGCCGGAGAGCCGGGCGGCCGTGGACGGCAGGTCGTGGGTGGTGGCGGTGGCCACGCAGTCGGCCCGCCAGTCCTCCGGGGCGAGCGGCCGGCCGCCGCCCGCCCAGTCGCGTTCGAACCAGAGCACGGAGGTCCCGAGGACGCCGCGCCGGGCCAGCGCCTCCCGTACGCCCGGTTCGACCGTGCCCAGGTCCTCGCCGATGACGAGGGCGCCGGCCCGGTGCGCCTCCAGGACGAGGACGGCGAGCATCGCCTCGGCGTCGTACCGGACGTAGGTGCCCTCGGTGGGCTCGTGGCCCTCCGGCACCCACCAGAGCCGGAACAGGCCCATCACGTGGTCGATGCGCAGGGCGCCCGCGTGGCGGAGGAGTTCGCGCAGGAGCGCGCGGTACGGGGCGTAGCCGGCGGCGGCGAGGGCGTCGGGCCGCCAGGGCGGCAGGCCCCAGTCCTGGCCGCGCGCGTTGAACGCGTCGGGCGGGGCGCCGACCGACATCCCGGCGGCGAAGTCGCCCTGGCGCGCCCAGACGTCGGAGCCCTCCGGGTGCACGCCGACGGCCAGGTCGTGGATGATCCCGACCGCCATGCCGGCCTCGCGGGCGGCGGCCGCGGCCCCGGCGAGCTGCCGGTCCGTCAGCCAGGCCAGGCGGCAGTGGAGGTCGACCCGGGTGGCGAGTTCCGCGTCGGCGTGGACGACGGCCTCGGCGCCGCGCGGGGTACGCAGTTTCTCGGGCCAGGAGCGCCAGTGGTGGCCGTACCGCTCGGCGAGGGCCAGATAGGTGGCGTGGTCCTCCAGGGCGCGCCCGCGCTCGGCGAGGAAGTCGTGGTAGTCGGCGCGCCGGCCGGGGCCGAGATCGACGCCGGTGACGATGAGCTCCAGGGCCCGCAGCTTGAGCGCCCAGACGGCGTCGCGGTCGATCAGGGCGCCCTTGAGGACCCGTTCGCGCAGGTCGGAGGCCTCGGCGAGGATCCGGTCGATTTCCTCGCGGTGCCCGGGGCCGAGGTGGCGGTACTCGGGGACGTCCTCGATCCGCAGATGGACCGGGTCGGGGAAGCGGCGGGAGGAGGGCCGGTACGGGGAGGGGTCGGAGGGGGCCCCGGGCACGCCCGCGTGGAGCGGGTTGACCTGGAGGAAGGACGCTCCGTGGACGCGGCCCGCCCAGCCGGCCAGCTCGCGCAGGTCGCCGAGGTCCCCCATGCCCCAGGAGCGGGTGGAGAGCAGCGAGTACAGCTGGACGAGGAGCCCGTAGCCGCGCCGGTCCGGCCCGGGCACGCGCGCGGGGGCGACGATCAGGGTGCTGGTGGCCGTGCGGCCGTCGGGGGCCTCGGCCGTCACGGTGTGGACGCCGGGGGGCAGGGCGTCCCAGTCGGGACCGGTGTGGGTGCCGCCCGTCTCGGTGGTGACCCGCAGCCGGGTCCCGGGCGGCAGACCGGCCGGGGGCCGGACCGGTTCGCCGTCCCGGTGGCGGACCAGGGTGGGCGGCAGCAGCCGCTCCCGCTCGGCCCGTTCCGCCGCGCCGAGGGCGGCGGCGACCGCCTCCGGAGTGGAGGCGTCCACCCCCAGGGCGCCGAGGACCGCGACCACGGTGGCGTCCGGCACGGGGACGGTGACGCCTGGGGAGGGGCTGTACTCGGTGGCGACGCCGTGGCGGGCGGCGAGACGGGCCAGGGTCACTTCACACTCCGGGGGACTCCGTGCCGCCCGCGGTGCCGGGGGCGGTGGCTTCGCTGGTGAGGGGGGACGCCCCGGTGAGGGGCGGTTCGCTGGTCAGGGGCGCGGCGGCGGCGAGGGGCGGCTCGCTGGTCAACGGCCCGCCGGGAGGCTCGCTCTGACGGGGAATCCGTATCCGTCCGGCATGGTGGGGGGGGGGGGGGGGCCCGGGGGTCTCCCGGGTGTCGTCTCGGCGGGTGGGACCAGGGCGCAACGACTGAAGCCCTACCCATCGCTCCTCGTTTTACCGGCGGAATGTGGCGAAGTGACGTCACCTCGCCGAAGGATCGACGGGCAAAGGCGACACATCGCCCTCGCACATTGACACCCCTGTGCGACGGGTGGTGGGGTCGTAACCCGCTCGTGACCCGCCGCGGGCCCGGCCGCACGCCCGTCGGCGGGCGCGCGGAACGGGTCCGCGGCCGGGCGGGCGACGACCGGGAAGCCGGGACATCCGGGCAAGTGATCGGGCCGAAGGGAGTCCTCGTGGGGCGCAGGAAGCGGACCGCGACAGCGGTGGCCGCGGCGGTGATCGGCGGCCTTCTCGGAGGCCCCGCCCCCGGGGTGGCGCAGGCCGCGCAGCACGCCCCCCGCTCACCCCTCGCGCCGGTGGCACCGCAGAGCCCGGGGACGCCACCGGGCCCGGGGGGAGCACCGGCGGGCGCGGGAGCGCCGCGGAGCCAGGAGACCCCGGGGAGCCGGGGCACACCGGCGGCCCAGGAAGCGGCGGAGGTCCCGGGTGCCGCCACCTCGTCCGGCGGCGCACCCGCCGTCTGGCCCCGGCCCCAGTCACTGACTCCCGGCGGCCCCTCCGTACGCCTCGGGGACGAGGTGACGCTGCTCGCGGACGCCGACGCCGATCCGTACGCGCTCGCCGCCCTGCGGGAGCTGCTGCGCGAGGCCGGGGTACGGACCGTCCACACCGCGCTTCCCGGCGGAGGGCCCGTGATCCGGGCCGCCGGGCCGTCCGGCGAGGGGGTTTCCGGAGCCGCGGAGGCACTGCGCGCGCTGCGGGTGCCCGAGCGGCTCGACCTGCCGCGCGGCGGCTACCGGCTGGCGACCGGGCGCCCGGGCGGCCGGGACACGCTCGTCCTGGACGGGGCCGGCGAGGACGGCCTCTTCCACGCCGTCCAGACGGTGCGCCAGCTCCTCGGCGGCGGCCGGGAGATCCCGGGCGTGGTCGTCCGCGACTGGCCGGGCACGGCCGAGCGCGGTGTCACCGAGGGCTTCTACGGCACCCCGTGGACGGCGGATCAGCGGCTCGCGCACCTCGACTTCCTGGGCCGCACCAAGCAGAACCGCTACCTCTACGCGCCCGGTGACGACCCGTACCGCCAGGCGCAGTGGGCCGAGCCCTATCCGGCGGAGCGGCGCGCGGAGTTCCGGGCGCTGGCCGAACGGGCCCGCGCCAACCACGTGACGCTCGGCTGGGCCGTGGCGCCCGCCCAGTCCATGTGCCTCGCCTCGGACGCCGACGTACGGGCCCTGACGCGGAAGCTCGACGCGATGTGGGAGCTCGGCTTCCGCTCGTTCCAGCTCCAGTTCCAGGACGCCGGGTACGGCGAGTGGCACTGCGCCCGGGACGCCGAGGTCTTCGGGCGGGACGC
>NZ_JAPSIW010000460.1 GCF_031178505.1 Streptomyces sp.
CGGGCCCGGCGGGTGAGGGGCCGTGACGGGCGGCGACCGGGAGGCGGGGCTTCCGGCGGGCCGGCCCTCCGGGCTGCTCGGCCGGGAGGTGGCGGGCTACCGGGTGGAGGACGAGATCGGACGCGGCGGCATGGCGGTCGTCTACCGGGCGCACGACCTCCGGCTCGACCGGACCGTGGCACTGAAGCTGCTGGCGCCCGAGCTGGCCCGCAACGACACCTTCCGGAAGCGGTTCGCGCACGAGTCACGGGTCGCGGCCTCCATCGACCACCCGCACATCGTGCCGGTCTTCGACGCCGGGGAGACGGAGGGGGTCCTGTACATCGCGATGCGGTACGTGGCCGGGCAGGACCTGGCGGCGCTGCTCGGCCGCGAGGGGCCGCTGCCGCCGGAGAAGGCGGGCCGGATCGCGGCGCAGGTGGCGTCGGCGCTCGACGCGGCGCACGCGCACGACCTGGTCCACCGGGACGTGAAGCCGGGCAACATCCTGGTGGCGGAAGGAACGGACGGCGACCACCCGGAGCACGTGTACCTGACCGATTTCGGGCTGACGAAGAAGTCGCTGTCGCTGACCGGGTTCACGACGGTGGGCGAGTTCGTGGGCACGCTCGACTACGTGGCGCCGGAGCAGATCTCGGGGAAACCGGTCGACGGCCGGTGCGACGTGTACGGGCTGGCCTGCGTGGTCTTCGAGACGCTGGCGGGGGTGCCGCCGTTCCGGCGGGACACCGACTGGGCGGTGCTGTGGGCGCAGCAGTACGATCCGCCGCCGCCGCTCTCCGAGCTGCGGCCGGGCCTCGCGGGCGCGGCCGACGCGGTGTTCGCGCGGGCGCTCGCGAAGACGCCCGAGGAGCGGTACGGGACCTGCCTGGAGTTCGTCGCGGAGCTGCGGGCCGCCCTGCTGTCGGGCGCCGGGGCGACGCGGTGGGGGCCGGGGCGGAGTGGTCCCGGCTCCTCGGCGGGACCGGTGGGCCCGCCGCCGGCGCCGCCCGCGTGGGCGCGGCCGGTCTTCCGCGAGGTGTAGGGACTCGGTGCGGGGGCGGGGTCAGGAGGGGGTGGCGGGGACTTCGCCCTTGCGGCGCACACGGGAGGCGAGGAGGCCGCCGAGCAGGCCCGCGACGAGGCCCCAGACCAGGGCGAGGCCGACGGTCCGCCAGACGTGGGGGCGCAGCAGGACCTCGCCGCCGAGGGAGTCGAGTTCGCCGATGCCGAGGATCGAGAGGCCGAAGCGGGCTTCCACGTGGGTGAGCGGCGCGGTGACCAGGAGCGTCAGGGCGAGGGCGACGCCGAGGTGGAGGGCGTGCTGCCAGAGCCGTACCCGGGCGGGCGAGCGGACGGCCGCCACGAACGCGGCGGCGAGGAGCAGCACGGCGGCGACGGGCAGGAGCCACCAGGCGCGGCCGTCCTGCGCGGCGAGCGAGGACAGGTCGACCGTGGACAGGCCGGTCCGCCCGCCGCCGAAGGGGTCGGCACTCCCGTCGCCGCCGGAGCGGAGGACGGCGTCGAGGACCTGCGGCATGGGCAGGCCGAACGGCCCCTCGGCCTTCCCCTCCCAGGCGCCGCCGATGCCCACGCCGAGCGCGAGCCAGGTGATGTTGGGCAGTCCGAGCAGGAGGACGGCGAACGTCTGGGCCGCGTGGCCCCGGGTGGCGGCGACGACCAGGCCCACGACGAGGCCCGTGAGGACGTACGCGAGGAGCAGCAGGAGCATCGCGGAGGCCGCGGGCCGCACGGCCTCCTGATGGCGCAGGAGGCGGGCGGGCAGCGGGGCGGCCCGGGAGACCAGGAGGGCGATCAGGAGGACGCCGAGGATCCACAGGAGTCCGTGGAAGAGGGTCGGGCCGAGGTCGGCGCGGAAGCCGACGGTGGGGTTCGCGGCGTCCAGGAGTTCGCCGAAGAGGTCGCCGAGGGGGCTGTCCTCGGGGCCGCCGGGGAGCGTGAGGCGGAAGTCGTGTCGGGCGAGGGCGGCGAGGCCGGTGAGGGCGAGCAGCCACAGGACGACGGTGCAGGCGGCGCGGAGGAGGAGTTCACGGCCGGGTGTCACGGCGTGGTGGCGCAGGGGCCGCAGGAAGAGGGCGCCGGTGACGAGCGCGCCGACGAGGGTGACGGTGAGGGGCATGGCGGTGAGTTCGGCGCGGGTTCCGGCCAGGGCGCCGGCGTCGCCGGAGAGTTCGACGGCGCCGCCGGCGGCCATGACGACGACCGCGGCGAGGACGGCGGGGAATCCGCCGGGCAGGTCGGCGGCGCCGGCGGCCCGGAGGCCGAGCGCCGCGGTGACCGCCATGGCGAGGAGTCCGGCGGCCACGGCCGCGAGGGCCTGCGCGGCCATGCGGACGAGGTGGCCTCCGGTCGTCGCGGAGGTCGGCCTGGGCGTGGGGGTGGGGAGCCGCTTGCGCACGCCGTCCACGCTAGTACCGGTGGGGTCCGCGCGCCGCCGGGCCGCGTCCGACCGGTGACGGGCGGTGGTGTCCCCCGCCCCGGCGCGTGCCGGGTGGGGGCGCTCCGCTTGCGGGGGGCGGCCGTTCCGCGCACACAATGGGCGCGGAACGGAAGAAAGGGAAAAACGTGACTTCCCACCCGCCGTCCGGCCCCCCGTCGGGGCCGCCCGCAGGCCCGCCCTCCGGCCCCCTCTCCGGTCCCGGCGCACGCCCGGGTTCCACCGGTTCCGCCGGTCCTCCCCCGCCGCCCGGACCCCCGAGCGGCGGTGGCGGCCGGAGCGGTCCGGGCGGTGGCGGTCCCCCGGACGGCGGCCCGCCGCCGGGCGGACCGTCGGGCAGCTCCCCGGCCGACGGCGGCAAGGGCGGCGGCCCCTGGTGGCGCTCCGTCCCGAAGGTCGCCTCGGTGACCGCCGTCCTGGTCGCCGTCGCCGCCCTCGCCGTGGTGCTCACCAACAGGCCGGACGGTTCGGGTGACACCGCCCGGTCCGGCGGGGGCGAGGTCTTCCTGCAGAACGCCGCGGCGACCGGCCCGGATCCGTTCACCCCCTCCACCGCCCGCACGGACGGCGCCTCCTCCGCGCCGGCCTCGCTGCCGCCCCGTACGGCCTCGGCCGAGGCGGGCACCCCGCGGGTGTCGGGTGCGGCGCCCGGCCTGTACGGCGGAACGCGGTCCGTGGCGAGCTGCGACGTGGAGCGGCAGATCCGGTTCCTGGCCGACGAACCCGCCAAGAACACGGCCTTCGCCAAGGTCCTCGGCATCCGGCCGGACGACGTCCCGTCGTACCTGCGGTCCCTCACCCCGCTGAACCTGCGCGTGGACACCCGGGTGACGAACCACGGCTTCCGGGACGGCGCCGCCACCTCGTACCAGGCGATCCTCCAGACCGGCACGGCGGTGCTCGTGGACGGCCGCGGGATGCCCAGGGTGCGCTGCGCCTGCGGCAATCCGCTGACGGACCCGGTGGCCCAGCGGGCCCCGCGCACGATGGGCACGCCGTGGCAGGGGTTCAACTCCTCGCAGGTCGTGGTGGTGGCGCCGGCGCCCACCGTGGTGAAGGTCTTCGTCGTGTACGACCCGGTCGACGAGGGCTGGTTCGCCCGCAAGCAGGGTGACACCGGGGAGCGGGACCGGCCGACGCCCCCGCCGCCCCGGCCGACGCCCTCGGTGTCCACGCCGCCCACGTCCCCGGGGACGGACCCCCCGTCGTCGCCCGCGACCGATTCCCCGTCGACGTCGACGCCGGCGTCCCCGGACCCGCCGTCCTCGCCTCCGTCCTCACCGCCCTCCGACCCGCCGTCGGATCCGCCGTCGGATCCGCCCTCCGACCCACCGTCGGACGGTCCCTCGTCCCCGCCGTCCGGCCCGGTCACCGACTCACCGGGGGACACGACGGACCGGTCGGCGCCGGCCGTGGTCCCGTCGACCGCGCCGTCGACCGAATCCCCCGCGGAGACCACGACCGACTCACCCCCGGCGCCGGGGCCCGCGGGCCGTCTGGTGTGAACTCCGGCCGCCGGGCCCCCGTCACCCGGGGTGGCGCCCCACCCCGGCGCCCGGTTCCCGGCCCCGTACCCCCGCCCCGGTTCCGTCCGGTGCGGGGGTACGCGCGCTCCGGCGCAGGACGCGGGCCTCGCCGGGGCGCAGGGCGGGGCCGGGCACGAGGAGGACGGGGCAGGCCGCCCGGGCCAGCACCCCGCGCCGTACCGGACGGGTCCGCAGGCGCGCCGTGAGCCCGGGGCGCGCCGCCGCGCCGAGCACGAGGAGGTCGTCCGGACGACGGGCCACCGCGCACAGTCCCGCGACGGGCGCGGCGCGCAGGGTCCTCAGCTCGACGGCGGGAGCGTCCGGGACCGCGCCCAGCCCGTCCTCGACGGCGCGGGCCAGGCGCAGCCGGGCGTCCTCGGCCCACAGGCGCGCCCAGGCCCGGTCGGGGTGGCGGGCGTACAGCGTTTCCCCCTCCGGCGGTTCCCAGGCGAGCACGGCCACGAGCGGCACGGACGCACGCCGGGCGTGCGCGCTCGCCTGCCGGAGGGCGGCCAGGGAGGCGAGCGAGCCGCTCACCCCGACGACCACCCGGCCGGGGATCACAGCGGCTCCCACACGCGCGTGCGGGCCGGGCGCACGGCGGCGGTGCCGGCGGGGCGGCGACCCGCGGCGGCCGTGGCCCGCAGACGGCGGACCCAGGCGCGTACCGCCCAGGGGCGGGCCGGGCGCTCCTCGGCGCGCCGCTGCCACAGGCGCTCGTCGCGGTCGGTGAAGTGGGCGGTCATCGCGGTCTCCTTCGCTGTCGGCCCTCCGCGGGCGCGTCGAACGCACCGCACGCGGGCCGCCGGTGGGCGGCCACCAGGCCACTGGACAGGAGTCTGTAGCCTTATTGGCCCGGACAGCAGAGCCAATGAGGAGTGATTGGCATGGCAGAGGCCCGAGTGGTCCACACCGCGGACCGGACGCTGACGGGCCGCCAGCTCGCGTCCCTCCTGACCCCGCCCCCCGAGGGCCGGTTCGGCTACCGCGAGCTCGCGCGGGCGGTCCGCGAGGCGCTCCTCGACGGCCGGGTGGCACTCCGCCTGCGGCTGCCCGCCGAGCGGGAGCTCGCCGGGGCCCTCGCGGTGAGCCGGACGACGGTGACGGGGGCGTACGACCTGCTGCGGGAGAGCGGGTACGCGCACAGCCGCCGGGGCGCCGGCACCTGGACCGCCCTGCCCGAGGGGCAGGCCCCGGCTTCGCTCGGCTCCTTCCACGGCGAGGGCACCGCCACCATCGACCTGGCCCTCGCCGCCCCCGAGGCGCCGGCCGCCGAACTGGCCGCCGCCCTCGCGGCCGCCACAGCCGAGCTCCCCCGCTACGCCCGGACGCAGGGCTACCACCCGTACGGCCTGCCGGCGCTGCGCGCGGCCGTCGCGGAGCGCTACACGGCGCGCGGTCTGCCCACCCGGCCGGAGCAGATCCTCGTGACCACCGGCGCCCAGCAGGCCCTGTCGCTGGTGCTGGCCCTCCTCGGGCGGCCGGGCGACCGGGTGCTGGCCGAGAACCCCTCGTACGCCAACGCGCTCGACGCGATGCGCGGCCGGGGTCTGCGGGTCACGCCGGTGCCGGTCACCGAGCACGGCTGGGACACCGGGCTGGTCGAGGCGGCGCTGCGGCAGACCGCGCCGCGGCTCGCGTACCTGATCCCGGACTTCCACAATCCGACCGGGCGGCTGATGCCTCAGGAGCAGCGGCGGGAGGTGGCCCGGGCGGCGCGCGCCACGCGGACGTGGCTCGTCGTGGACGAGACGCTCACCGACATGGCACTGGACGTGCCCG
>NZ_JAPSIW010000461.1 GCF_031178505.1 Streptomyces sp.
CGGGCTACACAGCCCTCAAGCGCACGCTCGACACCCACGCCAAGCACCTGTCCGCAGCGATCGACGCCGGGCACTCAACTGGCCAGATTGCGCACTCACTGGACAACTAGCCCGCTCAGTCACAGCCGCGCCGGTCGGGGTTGGTGCTGTCGTGTATCGGGACGTCGACCTCGTAGATCCGCAGGTGCATGACGTCCAGCTCCTCTCTGTGCTCGGTGGTGAGGGACCACCGCGACCGCCCCGGCCTCCGTCGTGCTGGAGGCCGGGGCGGCACGGAGCGCCCGTCACGCCGGGCCCGTTTCCCAAACTGGGGAAACGGGCCCGCCGGTCAGAGGTCCAGGTGGATCGTGATGGGCCGCCGGGGATCACCGGCGCTCGTGCGGACGGTGCGGCGGTGCGCGGCGAGGCCGGCGGCCCCGCCCTGGATCGGCAGGTGACAGTCGCGGCAGCCGTGCCACCACTCATCCCCGGCCGGGAGTTCGGCCGGGGTGAGCGGGTGTGGGTGCGGGCCGTCGGCGGCGCGGCTCACGCGACCGCGTCCGCGTACTGCGCTTCCAGGTCCGCGCGGCCCTCGGGGTCGTCGTCCTGGTCGTGGTCGTCGGCCTCCTGGTCGACGTCGGGGCCTCCGTGGACGGTGCAGACGATGTCGGGTCGTTGTCCATGGCGCCGGTCAGCGCCTTGTACAGGTCGGTGACCGAGTAGACCGGCGCCCACGCCTGGCCGGCGCACTCCGCATCGAAGGGGCACGGCAGCAGGACGTCGAAGCAGAAGTCGCCCTCTCCGTCGACGTCGTCGCGGTACGCCAGGGTGAGGTACTGCTGCCCGAGGCGATCTCCGCGACGCGGTCCCGGCCGGTCACCAGGTCCGAGCCCGGCCGCCACCGCCACAGCGGCAGGATCTCCGGGCCGAAGAAGCGGCGGACCAGCAGCAGATCGGTCAAGCCGGTGCTGCCGTCGCGCCCGAGGTCGGCCTCCCGGGCCTGGGAGAGCCGCTTCAGGAACGGCTCAGTCGGGGCAGCGTCACCCACAGGGACGAACTGGGCGGCCCAACATCGACGCCCGCCAACGGAGACAGACACCCGAACCTCTGGACAGGCCAAACGCGTCAGCGGACCCGCGGGAGCGAGACACCGAAAACGGTGGACACGGCCTTCGCCGCGTTAAGCGCGGAGTCTCCGATCGCGCTCCCGGCGCGGGTCAGTCCGAGAAGGGCGGCGAAGACGGCGGGACGATGCTGCATGCTGAATCTTCCCTGCGCTCGCAGGGGTGAAGGAGCGGGCGGCCGGCCTTTGCCGGTGCTGCGGCCGCCCGGTTGTGCGGGCCCCGCCCCGGCCTGGACGGTCGGGACGGGGCTGGCTCACGCGGCCAGCCGGTGAACGGCCGGGGCCGGGAGGGTCATCAGGCTGCTGGGGTCGACGGGCGTACCGTCGAAGCACTGCAGGCAGCAGCCGAGCTTCTTCGAGAGGCAGATGTAAAACCGCCTCCCGCACTGGCCACAGGTCTGCCTCGCTGCCATCGCCTGATCGAGCGCCCACTCCTGAGCGAGCGTCGGCGTCCGCTTGGGCTTGGCCAGGTCGACGCGGAGCAGGTAGCCGCGGGTGGGATGACGGCAGGACCACTGCGGGCGGGTCGCGCACAGCCTGCACCGCAGGATCGCGACCGGGCCCTCGTTGTCGCCGGGGCTCAGCCCCATCTCCCGTAACTGCCGCCTGGTGACCAAGCTTTCGGGCACCGTGCTGCGGTCGTACTCGGGCAGCGCCGTCTCACTGCGCGGCACCCGGGTCACCTCGGGGCGGCGGCGCTTCTTCCTCGGGCGCGGCATCACCTGCTCCAGGCGCCGGGCAGCTGCTCGGGGCGGTGCGGGTAGCGGGGGCCGAAACGCTGCGGGCGGGGCCGGCCGATCCGGCGGCGCGGGCGGGGAATGAGCACGAGCGGTTCCTCCAGGTAGTTGGTGGACAGCGCTGCGCCCCGCCGACGTCGTGCTGGTGTCGGCGGGGCGCCACGTGCGGCCGGGCGGCCTGTCCGGTCCTCGCCCGACCCCAGAGCGGGGCGGGCGAGGACCAGGCAGGGCGTCAGGTCAGCGGGCGGTGCGGAAGATGCGGCGGCCCACGACCGCGCCGGTCAGCGCTGGAGCGGGTGGATGTTGTCGCCGTGGTCGTCACCCGCCGGAGTGGGGGCGGGGATGGTGGCATGCAGATGGAGCGCGGGGTTGAACTGGTACTGCGGCGGGTGGTTGTGGACGATGGGCCGCAGGGTCAGGCCGCGCAGGGCGAAAATGCTGGCCAGTGCCCACATGAGGGCGGCGAGCCCGGTGGCGGCGGCGCGGCCTCCGGCCGGGGCGGTGGATCAGATCATGGCGAGGCTGCCGATCCCGAACAGCAGCCAGGCGATGCGGGCGCCTGCGTTACCGAAAAACCCGCCGACCAGCCCGAGCAGCCCTGTCAGCTGCCAGAACGCATACAGGGCGGCCGGGGCGACGGCGAGGTGCGCGGCCTGGTCGGCGAGGAACACGCGGACGGGGTAATCGACCGTGCCCACAGGCCGCTGCCGTCGCTGGCGCTGGTGGCCGGGACGTTGGACAGGCCCGTGAGCGTGGCGGAGGTGATGTTGCCGGCGGCGTCCAGCATCAGCACGATGAGGCTGAGCCCGCCGAACAGGAGGGCGGCTCTGATCCAGGTGGCGATCTCGTACCAGCTGACGTGCCGGGCCTGCCCACCGCTCGTAGAGGAAGCCGCCCTCCTCCCAGGACGCCTTCCACGCGGCGCGCAGCCACGCAAGCCGCCCAGCGCCGTGCTGGCCGTCCAGCTCGGGGGCCGGCGGCACGGGCGGCAGCTGGTTGAACAGGTCGAGGAAGGAAGGGTTGTCCTGGCCGTTGATCGGCTTGTCGTTGTGCGTCATGGCGTGGCTGCTCCCTGTGCCGGAAGGCGGGCGATGGTGGTGGGCGGGTCAGTGGATGTCGTTGCGGGTGCGGGCGAAGAACGCGCCGCGGGTGGTGCTGTTGTTGTGGATCTCGGTGTGGTGGGTGACCGGGCCCTCGTAGACGTTCTTGGTGACGGCCGCGCGGGACTTGCTGATCGCGCCGCCGATGGCGGTGGCGGCCATGGCCAGGCCCGCGAACGGCAGGGTGGCCATGAGGACCCCGGTGAGGCTGACGGAGGCCAGGCCCTGCATACGAGCCAGGCGCCGCAGCCGATGCCGGTGATCCCGGCGCCCACGCCGATGCTCGCGACGGCGATCCCGGCCGCCCAGGCCGGGACGATCCGGTGGTCGGGCTGCGGCACGGCCGGGGTGGTGCCGAAGGCCGGCGGCGCGGTGTCGTCGCGGTAGGAGGTGGGGTGCTGCCGGACGGGCTTGCCCGCCCACTCGTCGAGCAGGCGGCGGGCTTCGGCCGCGGCCTCGGACTCGGGCAGGCCGGACTGGGTGGTGTGCAGGGGGTCCATCAGGGGTCTCCGATCACGCGGGAAAGGGGTGCGCCCTTCCGGCCGTGGTGGCGGGGAGGGCGCGTGGGGGAGTGGTCGCGCGCAGCGGGGAAGGGCGTCGCCGGAGTCGTGTCCGGCGGCGCCCTTCGGTGTTGTGCAGCAGGTGGTTTGTGGCTGGCGGGTGGGTAGTCACCGCCCGGCGCCCCGGGCATCCTCGATCCGGCAGCGCGGTGGAGGGATTCGGGTGGAGTTCGTCTTCGATTGCGGTTGGTGCGGCGGGGACAACTACTTCGTCGGCAGGCAGGTCGGCTTCTGGGTCGACAAGTGGGAGGTCCCGTCGGAGTGGGACTGCCGTTTTTGCGACGGGCTCAACTACACGCCCGACCCGCCGTGGACCGAGGCGTAGGTCAGAAGCTGGCGAGCAGTCCGGCGAGCGCGGCCAGGCCGGTGTTGATGGCCGGGGCCAGGCCGGTCGCGGCGAGGGTGAAGCCGAACAGCGTGCAGGTCAGCGCGGGGCCGACGCGGACGTGTCCGCCCTTGACCAGGACGACGACGATGATGGCGAGCAGCGCGGCGGCGGAGATGGACAGGCCCACGGCGGGGGTGCTCCTTCATGAACGGTTGGGGGCCGGCCGCCGTTCGGGCGGGCCGGCCCCTGGGTGATGGGTGGGTGGTTCAGGCGTCGGTGAGGCTCTTGATGGCCTCCAGCGCCTGGCGGGGCGAGGTGACCTTCGGCTCGGCGCGGCGGCTTGTGCGCTTGGAGCCGCCCTTGCCACCGCCTCCGCCGCCTCCGCGTCGGCGGGGCTTGCCGTCGCCGTCGTCGTCCTCGTCGGGCTCGGGCCAGAACTCGCCGGGCCGCGGCTCGGGCTCGCTCCAGTCGAACCACAGGCCGAGCTTGGTCAGCTCCTCGATCTCGTAGTCGGTGAGCCGGTGGATCTCGCTGGGGAACAGGCTGGAGAGGTCGTGGTCGAAGTCGACGTACAGGGCCTTCATCAGGACGGCCCGCCCGTTGTCGAGGACCACGACCGCGACGCCGCCGGTGGAGACGCCGTTCTCGGGCTCGGCCTCGCCGGCCATGGCCCGCTCGATCGCGCTGCCTTCCTTGGGGGCGTAGCGGGCGGGGATGGTCGGGACGTCGTAGGCGTTCTCCATGGTGCCCTCCGCCGCCTTGCGGGTGGCGCCGGGCGAGCCCATGTTGAAGATGACCGGGCGGCTGTTCTGCCGAAGGTTGTCTTTCATCTCCGTGGAGAAGCCGTTGTGCGCGAACGGCGACTGCCCGGCCGGGTTGAAGCCGATCCCGTACTTGAGGCCCATGACGGTCAGCGCGTCGCCGTCGGCCTGGATGAACTCGCCGTACTCGGGGTCCTGGCTCGCGGTCATGAACTCATCCGCGTAGACGTTGAGCTGCTTGTAGGGGCAGCGCGGGTCGCCGGGCTTGTAGTCGTGCGGCTTGCCGTCGTGCGCCCACGGCATCTCCGCCCGGATCTGGCACAGGGCCTTGGCCGCGCGCAGCTGGCGGGCCATGTAGAGCGGGGTGATGCCCTGGCGGTCGATGAACTCCCCGAGGGCGGTGGTCTTCTCGTCCTTGAAGCAGGACGACAGCCACACGATCTGTCCGGCGTTGGACTCGGCCACCATGGTGACGGCGAAGAACTGCGTCTTGCCGCCGCGGGTGACGCCGAGGACCAGGCCGTGCTTGGCGGCGTTCTTGTCGTGCTGGAACACGAAGTTGTGCACCGGCTGGCCGGTGATGCTGAACCCGCACACGTACATGCCCTTGGCGTCCGGGGTGAGCAGCTCGCGGGTGGCGGGGAACTTCGGGGACAGCGGCGGGGTGTCGAACACGCTGATCAGGAACTCGGCCCCTTCGACCAGGACGAAGACGCGGCTGTCGTCATCGGGCAGGCCCAGGCCGCGGCAGACCTTGGACAGGTCGATGCGCGGAGTCTCGGTGGAGTCGGTCATCCTCGCCCGGTAGAACGTCACCCCGCGCTCGTTGTCGCGGGTGGTGTGGACCAGCTCGGAGCCGGGGGCGCCGCCCTTGGCGCTGGCGACACGGTCCGTCCACTTCTCCTGGTCGGTCGGCTTGGTGCGGCGGCGCTGGTTGGCGTCGGGGGTGATGTGGGCCTCCATCCAGCCGGGGCCGCCCTGGCGGCCGGGCTGGATGGCGACCTCGCAGAGCACGACGTCGCTCGAGGGCACCGCGAACGGGGCGGCGACCGCGGCCTCGGTGAGGCCGGTGATCGGCCGTCCGGTCTCCGAGGCGCGCAGCAGGATCGTCAGGTCGTGCCGCTGCCCGGGGTGCCGGGTGGCCTTGACGA
>NZ_JAPSIW010000462.1 GCF_031178505.1 Streptomyces sp.
GGCCGGCCTCAGCGCCATCCGTGGGTGCGGCTCAGGTGCCGGCTGAAGGCGGGTTCCGCGGTGAGCCGGCGGGCGTAGGCCCACAGGGCGGGGTGGGCGGTCACACGTGCCCGCCCTTCGGGGGTGAGGCGTCCGAGGTGGACGGTGTCGAGGTGGACCAGGGTGCTCCACACGTGCGCGTCGGCGAGGGTGGGCCGGTCGCCGAGGACGTACGGCCGGCCGGCGAGGCGGTCTTCCAGGGAGGCGAGCGCCGCCAGGAGGACGGTGAGCGGGTCGTCCCCGGCGCCCCCCTGTCCGGTCCGCGCCCTACCGGCCCGGCGGGCGGCCCGGTCGATGTCGCGCGCGCACCGTTCCGCGATCGCGTCGATCTCGTCCCGGTGCCGCTCGGGCAGCAGGTCGGGGCCGTCGCCCCGGAAGCGGAGGGCCAGGTCGCCGAGGATGTCGGGGACATGGGTGCTGACGATCCGTCCGGTCCAGTGGTCGCTGAGGACGGGGGCGGCGGCCGGTCCGCCGTACAGGTGGGCGCTGGCCTCGTAGAGCGGGCGGAGGACGGTGTACCCGCCGTCGGGCGTGTCGGGGATCGGCGGCAGGACGGTCAGCGGCACCGTGCGGTCGAGCGCGAGCAGGCCGTGGGTGACGGCGAGGGCGAGACAGCCGGGGCCGGAGGGTGCGATGTGGAGGCGGTAGCGGCGTGGGACGGCGTAGTGGCCGCTGCGCATGTCGCGGCCGATGCGCCCCCGGAAATGGGGCGCGGTGGAGGCGGGCAGGAGCGAGGACGGGACGACGGACATGCTTCTCCCTCGGAGTGCTCGGTGCTCGGAGCTCGGTTCTCGGGGCGCTCGTGCTCGCCGGTCGGAGGTGGTGACGGCGGGGCCGGGGGTGGCGGGTGCCCACCGGCCGACCTTTTCCTACTTGTTCGGTGGGGTTGTGGTCCCGAGTGTCCGGCCGCGCCCCGGCGTCGTCAAGGGCGCGCGGGGCGCACGCGGACCGGCCGCTCGCGTCGCCCGCGCCGGGCGGGGTCCGGGAAGGTCCGGTGCGGAATAATGCGCGCATGCGCATTTCAGCCAGGGCCGATTACGCGGTCCGTGCGGCCCTCCAGCTCGCGGCGGCCCGGGACGCCGGCCCCCTGAAGGCCGAGGCCATCGCCGAGGGCCAGGGCATCTCGCACAAGTTCCTGGAGGGCATCCTGGGCGACATGCGCAAGGGCGGCCTCGTGCAGAGCCAGCGCGGCGGCAACGGCGGATACTGGCTGGCCCGGCCCGCCGAGGCCATCTCGGTCGCGGAGGTGATCCGCTGCGTGGACGGCCCCCTGGTCTCCGTGCGCGGGGAACGCCCCCCGGACCTCGCCTACACCGGCCCGGCCGAATCCCTCCTTCCCCTGTGGATCGCCCTGCGCGCGAGCGTGCGCGCGGTGCTCGGCGTCTCGCTCGCGGAAGTGGCGGCGGCCGAACTGCCCGCCGAGATCACCGCGCTCACCCGGGACCCGGAGGCCTGGACCAACCCGTGACCACCGCCGCCCGCACGGCGGGAGGCTGACGGCGTCTCACATGACGGGATGCCCTTATCCGCAGTATGGACACCCCTTGGGGCTGCGACTCCCCCTCTGCCACCATCCCCACTATTCCAATGGGAATACTAGGGATCATGTGAGGTGACGTGAGCACGCAGAGGAAGTCGACCACGAGACCCGCGATACGCGCCGCCTCCACCGCCTCCACGGTGGCCCCGCCGGACGCCGCCACCCCCTCGGGGGACGGGTGGTCCCCCGGCGGCGGTACGGGCGACGGCATCTGGTTCCGGGTCACCCGCGAACTCGCCGACGACCTGGCCGTGGACGCCCCTGCCCGGGACCGGGCGGGCCAGACCCCGTACGACGAGGTCGCCCGGCTCCAGGAGGCGGGGCTTCCGGGGCTGCTCACGCCTCCGGGGGACGACGGCCGGGGCAGCGACTGGCGGGCCGCCTGCGCGGTGATCCGCGAGATCTCCGCCGCCGACAGCTCGGTCGGCGAACTCCTCGCCCACCACTACCTCCTGTCGTGGGCGAGCCACTTCTTCGGCCAGGACCCGGGGACCGGTTCGCCCGCGCGGCGGAAACGGACGGCGGAGGCCTCCCTCGGCGCCCGTGCCGCACGGGAGCACTGGCTGCTCGCCGGGGCCGTCGAACCCCCGCCTCCGGGAGCCGGATCCGGGCCCGGTCTCACGCTCACCCCGTCGGACGACGGCTGGCTCCTCGACGGACGGCGCGCCTTCGCCTCCGGTGTCACGGTGGCCGACCGCCTCGTCCTCGCCGCCCGCCCCGGCGGCAGCGGCGACGCCCTGGTCGTCCTGGTCGACCCGGCCTGTCCCGGCGTGTTCACGGACGGCGGCCCCGACCGGGTGGGGCAGCGGCTCGCCGGCGCGGGCACCGTCACCTTCGACCGCGTACCCGTGGCCCCCGCCGATGTCCTCGGGGTCCTTCCCCAGGACGAGGACACCTCCGCCCCCTTCACCACGCTCGCCCCCCTGGCCCTGCGGCTCCTCCTGGTCCACGTCGGGCTCGGCATCACCGAGGGGGCGCTGGCCGAGGCCCGGGACGTCACCCGCGCGGGCCGGGCGGGTCACCGGGCCGCCCCCGCCGGTGACCCTGCCGCCCGCCTCGCCGGAGCCGTACGGACGGTGACGACGGACGACCCGTACCTGCCGCTCGCCTACGGCGAGTTGGCGATCGAGGCCCATGCCGCGGCCTCGGTCGTGGAACGCGCGGACGACGCCCTCGCGTACGGGCTGCACACCGGGCGCGGCCTCGGGGCCGAGCAGCGGTCCGCCATCGGCGTCCTGGTGGCGGCGGCCGAGACGGTGACCGGCCGGGCCGCCGTACGCGTCACCACCCGCGTCCTCGAACTGGTCGACGGCGCCGGCGGCCCCGCCGGCCACGACGGTGCCCCCGGCTTCGACCGCTTCTGGCGCAACGCGCGGGCGCTGACCGCACGGACGCGCACGGCGCACCGGCTCCGTGACATCGGCGACCACTACCTGCACGGCACCGACACCCGCCTCACCCTTCCGGCCTAACCGGCCGTCCACGCGCCGCCGCGCCGCCGGGAGGCCGCCGGCGCGGCGGGCAGGAGCCCGGCCGTGCAAGGGTTTCCGGCGGCCTCGGAAGGAGGGCCGGGACGCCGCCGGACCTCGGGCCGGGGACCGCCGTCCTGTCGCCGTACGGCCGAAAGGGCCAAGCTGGAGGAAGGAGGGCCCGACCACCGGGCGGGTCCGGCAGCGTGCTCAGGAGGACGTCCGATGTCTCGTGAGATCGTCGCGGGAGTCGACGGCTCCCCCGAGAGTCTCGCCGCGGCCGACTGGGCCGCCCGCGAGGCTCTGCGCCGGGGGCTCCCGCTGCGGCTCGCGCACGCGTGGCGATGGGAACCGCTCGATCTCCCCCTGGTCCAGGACCCGGAGGGGCAGGAGCGGGCGGCCGAGGACGTGCTGCGCGAGGCACGGACGGCGCTCGCACGGCAGTACCCGGAGGTGTCGCTCACCGCCGAGCTGCTGCGGGACACCCCGGTCGCCGCGCTGCTCGGCACCGGCGAGCGGGCCGAGATGCTGGTGGTCGGGTCACGCGGACACGGCGCGGTGGCCGGGTTCCTGCTCGGCTCCTCCGGGCAGCAGATCATCGCCGGAGCGGCCCGGCCGGTGGTGGCCGTCCGGTCCCGTGACGGCGAACCGGCCGAACCCCCCACCGGGGAGGTCCTGGTGGGCCAGCTCGGCAGCCCCGAGGACAGCGCGGCCGTCCTGCGGTTCGCCTTCGAGACGGCGGCCGCGCGCGGCGCCCCGCTGCGGGCGGTCCGGGCGTGGAGCCTGCCGCCCCTCTTCGCGTACAGCCCGGCGTCGATGCAACTGGCCGACGAGGCGGGCGGACTCGTCCCGTACGAGGAGAAGGCGCTGCGCGACGCCCTCGCGCCCTGGCGCGAACGCTTCCCCGACGTGCCGGTGGCCGAGCACGTCGAACTCGGCAGCGCCGGACAGGTGCTGCTCTCCTCCTCGGGCGCCGCACAGCTCCTCGTGGTCGGGCGCCGGGCCCGGCGCGGGGCCGTCGGGCCGCGCATCGGCTCGGTGGCGCACGCGGCGCTCCATCTCGCACCGTGCCCGGTGGCGGTCGTCCCGCCGGAATGAGGGCGGTCCGCGAGCGGCGTGGCCCGCCACCGGGTCGACCCCACGGGTCGACGAGGTGACTCGGGAAGAGGGGGGACGGAAAGTGTTGTCGCCGCAGACCCGGTGGCTCTCCCCCAGTGCCGGATCGTCCGGCGACCCCGGAAAGAGAGCGGAGTTCCCATGCGGTACCACGAACACCCCGGACACCCCGAAGCACGCGACACCCAGGAGGGCGGGCCGGCCCCCGCGAGCGGCCGGCACCGCAGGGGTGGTGGAGGCCGGCGGCGCGCGTCCCGGCGGCCGGCGGGCCGCACCGCCGTCGCCCTGGCCGGCACCGCGGCCGCCGTGCTGACCGTGGCGACGGCGGTGTACGTGGCGGCACCGGCACCTGCCGCCGACCCGGCGCAGCCCCCGCTCGCCGCTCCGGCCCCGCCCTCGGACGCCACCACGGCGGCGGCCGTCGTCCCCGCGTCCGCCCCCGCCACCCCGTCGGTCCCGGTGTCCGCGCCGGCGTCCCCGTCCGCGCCCCGTTCGACGGCGGTCTCCCGCCCGCCGGCCGCCGCGCCCGCCACCTCCTCCCCCGCCGCCGTGCCGCGCACCCCGACGGCCGCCGCCCCCGCGCCCGCACGGACGGAGCCGGCCGCGCCCCCCTCCCCCACCGGACCGGCCGAAGTGCAGGTCGAGACCGGCGGGTCCGACGCCGCCGACCGGGCCGGGGGCGGTGCGGCCCAGTACGCCCAGCACGTGATCGCGCTGGTCAACGCCGAACGGCAGAAGGCCGGATGCGGTCCGCTCCGCGCGGAGAAGCGCCTGCGGCTCGCCGCGCAGCGGCACGCCGACGACATGGCCGCCCGCGACTACTACGCCCACGACACCCCCGAGGGCCGGGACGCGGGCGACCGGATCAGCGCCACCGGGTACACCTGGTCGGCGTGGGCGGAGAACATACACCGGGGACCGAAGACACCGGCCCGCGCGATGGAGGACTGGATGGAGAGCCCCGGCCACCGCGAGAACATCCTCAACTGTTCCTTCGACGAGATCGGGGTGGGGGTGTCCCTCGCCTCCAACGGTCCCTGGTGGGTGCAGAACTTCGGCAGCCGGCGCTGACCGGCCGCGGCGCCCCGTGGCTCACGGGGCGGCGAGCTTCTGCACCCAGATCGTGCCGCCGGGGCCGGGTGCGGAGGCCACGCCCGTGTCCCGGTACCGGCAGTCGAGCATGTTCTCCTCGTGCGCGGCCCCGTCCGTCCAGCCCTCCACGACGCCGGCGGGGTCGTCGGTGCCGCGCGCCAGGTTCTCGGCCCAGGCGCTCCAGGCGTAGCCCTCCGCGGTGATGCGGCTGTCGGCGAAGGCGCCTTCCGGGCTGCTGTGCCCGTAGTAGCCGCGCGCGGCCATGTCGCGGGCGTAGGCGCGGGCCGCGCGGACGAGCCGCGGATCGGTCCGCAGCGGGGCGCAACCGCCCTCGGCCCGCAGCTGGTTGACGAGCGCGGTCACCCGCTCGCCGGCCGGGGGCGCGGGGGCGGGTGCCGCCGTCGTCCGGCGCGGGGCCGGGCGCGCGCTCGGCGGCGGTGTCTTGGTGGTGGGGGCCGGGGCGGGGG
>NZ_JAPSIW010000034.1 GCF_031178505.1 Streptomyces sp.
GTGACCCATTCGTCCGCCCAGTTCCGGTGGGTGATCGGCAGGGCCGTCGTGCCCGCGATCACCGGCGGGGTCACCGGGCTCCCGCACGCGCAGGGGAAGACGGGCGCCGTGTACCCCTGGGTCCGCAGGCACTCCGAACAGCGCACCGCCACCGACTCAGCCACACCCAACCCCCTCGCGCTCCGTCCCATCGTCCACCCATCGCGGGCCCGGGGGGAGGGTGTTCGGCCACATCGGTCGTCCCGGCGTACGGACTTCTCTTGACGACCCCCGCGACCCCACCTACATTGCTTCCGTATAGCAGAACAGTATTTCCGCATTACGGAAACAAGCGTCGGAGCCTCCCGAGTCGAGAATCCCGCTTGCCTCCGCCCGGCCGAAGCAGGAGCACTCCCATGCCTCGTATGACCGCCGCCGCAGCGGCCGTTGAGATCCTCAAGCGCGAAGGCGTCACCAACGCGTTCGGCGTGCCCGGCGCGGCGATCAACCCCTTCTACCGCGAGCTCAAGAACGTGGGGGGCATCAGCCACACGCTCGCCCGCCACGTCGAGGGCGCCTCCCACATGGCCGAGGGCTACACCCGGGCCAAGGCCGGCAACATCGGTGTCTGCATCGGCACCTCCGGCCCGGCCGGCACCGACATGATCACCGGCCTCTACTCCGCCATCGCGGACTCGATCCCGATCCTCTGCATCACCGGCCAGGCTCCGGTCTCGAAGCTCCACAAGGAGGACTTCCAGGCCGTCGACATCGCCTCCATCGCCGGTCCGGTCACCAAGAAGGCCACCACCGTCCTGGAGGCCGCGCAGGTCCCCGGCGTCTTCCAGCAGGCCTTCCACCTGATGCGCTCCGGCCGCCCCGGCCCGGTCCTCATCGACCTGCCGATCGACGTCCAGCTGACCGAGATCGAGTTCGACCCGGAGACCTACGAGCCGCTGCCGGTCTACAAGCCGCAGGCCACCCGCGCCCAGGCCGAGAAGGCGCTGAGCTTCCTCCTGGAGTCCGAGCGCCCGCTGATCGTCGCCGGCGGCGGCATCATCAACGCCGACGCCTCCGACCTGCTCGTCGAGTTCGCCGAGCTGACCGGCATCCCGGTCATCTCCACCCTCATGGGCTGGGGCACCATCCCCGACGACCACGAGCTCGCCGCCGGCATGGTCGGCGTCCAGACCGCGCACCGCTACGGCAACGCGACCTTCCTGGAGTCGGACCTCGTCCTCGGCATCGGCAACCGCTGGGCCAACCGCCACACGGGCTACAACCTCGACGCGTACACCCAGGGCCGCAAGTTCGTCCACGTCGACATCGAGCCCACCCAGCTCGGCAAGATCTTCGCCCCGGACTACGGCATCGCCTCCGACGCCAAGGCCGCGCTCGAACTCTTCGTCGAGATCGCCAAGGAGTGGAAGGCCGGGGGCAAGCTCCCCGACTTCACCGCCTGGGCCGCCTCCGCGCAGGAGCGCAAGGCCACCCTCCAGCGCCGCACGCACTTCGAGAACATCCCGATGAAGCCGCAGCGCGTCTACGAGGAGATGAACAAGGCCTTCGGCCCGGAGACCCGTTACGTCACCACCATCGGTCTCTCACAGATCGCCGCCGCGCAGTTCCTGCACGTCTACAAGCCGCGCCACTGGATCAACTGCGGCCAGGCGGGCCCGCTCGGCTGGACCATCCCGGCCGCGATCGGCGTCGCCACCGCCGACCCGGAGACCCCGGTCGTCGCGCTCTCCGGCGACTACGACTTCCAGTTCATGATCGAGGAGCTGGCGGTCGCCGCCCAGCACAAGGTCCCCTACGTCCACGTCCTCGTGAACAACGCCTACCTCGGCCTGATCCGGCAGGCGCAGGGCGGCCTCGGCATCAACTTCGAGGTCAACCTGGAGTTCGAGAACATCAACACGCCGGAGATCGGCGTCTACGGCGTCGACCACGTCAAGGTCGCCGAGGGCCTCGGCGTCAAGGCGATCCGCGTCGAGGACCCGGAGAAGCTGGGCGAGGCCCTGGAGCAGGCCAAGAAGATGGCCGTCGAGTTCCAGGTCCCGGTCGTCGTCGAGGCGATCCTGGAGCGCATCACCAACATCGCGATGAGCAAGACGGTCGACATGAGCGACGTCACCGAGTTCGAGGAGCTCGCGACCGAGCCCGGCCACGCGCCGACCGCGATCAAGGCCCTCAAGGTCTGATCCGTAGGGGTCACGGCCCGCCGTACGGATCGGCGGGCCGCCGGGCCCCCGCCCCGAGGAGCACCGGGGCGGGGGCCCGGCTCTTCCCTCAGGCGCCCCGTCCTCAGGAGGCCCCGGTCCGCCCGGCCAGGCGCCCCGTCCTCAGGAGGCCCCGGTCCGCCCGGCCCGTACCAGAGCGGCGCCCGCCTCCGTCCACTCGTACAGGACCGACCGGCCCGCCCGGCTCCCGCGGACGAGCCCGGCGTCGCGCAGCACCTTCAGGTGCCGCCCCACCGAACCGAGGCCCTGCCCGGTGAGCGCCACCAGCTGACTGGTGGACTTCGGTGAGGCGAGCCGTACGAGAACCCCGGCGCGGGCCCCGCCGAGCAGCGCGCCCAGCGCGCGCGGCACCACCGTCCCCGTCGCGTCCGTCAGGGCGCCCGAGCAGGGGTAGACGACCGCGTACCGTTCGGAGCCCTCCCAGGAGACCCACCCCCGGGCCGGGGTGACGGGAACGAAGAGCAGTTGGCCGTCGTCGACCGAACGGGGCGGGTAGGCGCGGGGATTGACCTGGAGCCGGCCGTCACCCAGCCAGCGCGTCTTCCCGGGGCACAGCTCGTCGAGCGCCGCCGCCCAGCCGTCCCGCGCCAACCGCGCGGTCCGCGCCACCACATCGGCCTCCAGGATCCGGCGGCGACGCGGCCAGTCGGGCAGCACCGTCTCCCGCCACACCCACTCCAGGACGCCCGCCATCCGGCGCGGCAGATCGTCCGCCGAACGCAGCGGCTCGGGCACGGGACCGCCCACCGCGACCTCCAGCTGCTCCACCGCGCCCTCCGGCCCGGCATCCCGGACCGCCGTGACCTCCTCCTCGAAGGACCGCTCGCGTTCGCCCGTCGGGGTCGGCGTCAGGAAGTCGGCGTTCCAGGTCGGGCCGATGGCCGCCCGCACGAGGAGCCCGTCCAGCGGTTCCGCGGCGAGGCGCGCCCGGTACGCGGGCAGATGGGCGGTCAGCCAGTCCCGCTCACCCGGGTGGGCGGCGGCCGCCGCGTGCAGGGTCTTCAGGGCGGCGGTCGCCTCGGCGAGCGGAGAGACGACGAACCTGCTCGCCGCCAGCGCGTCCGTACCGATCCGCCACCAGCCCATGTTTCGCCTCCCCGCGAAACATTACCGGGGGCTCCGCGGTCCGGTGAGACTCCGCTCCATGCCCCGCTACCGTGACCTCTTCCGCACGCCGGAGTTCACCCCGCTCTTCCTCGGCGGCGCCGCCCACACCGCCGCCCAGACCGTGACCGGGCTCGGCCTCGCCACCCTCGTCCTCCGGGCGACCGGATCGCCGTTCCTGTCGGCCCTCGCCATGTTCGGCCCTTCGCTCGCCCAGCTCCTCGGCGCCACCACCCTGCTCTCCGCCGCGGACCGGCTGCCGCCGCGTACCGCCCTCACCGCCGTCGCCCTGGTCTTCGCGGGCGGCACCGCGCTCCAGGCGCTGCCCGGGCTGCCGGTGGGCGCCGTCTTCGCGCTCCTCCTCGTCCTGGGTGTGGTGGCCTCGCTCGGCGGGGGCGTCCGGTACGGGCTCCTCGCCGAGATCCTGCCGCGCGAGGACCTTCTGCTCGGCCGGTCGGTCCTGAACATGGCCGCAGGGTTCTTCCAGATCCTGGGATTCGCCACCGGTGGCCTGCTCATCGCCCTGCTCTCCCCGCGCGGCGCCGTCCTCGTCGGCGCGGCCTGCTACCTGCCGGCCGCCCTCTGCGCGCGGTTCGGCCTCGGCGACCGGCGGCCACGGGCCACCGGCCGGGTCTCGCCGGGCGAGACCTGGCGGACCAACGCCCGGCTGTGGTCCTCGCGTCCGCGCCGCCGGGTGTACCTGGCGCTGTGGGTGCCCAACGGCCTGATCGTCGGCTGCGAGTCCCTCTTCGTCCCGTACGACCCCGGGCACGCGGGGCTCCTGTTCGCCTGCGCCGCGTGCGGCATGCTGGCCGGGGACACCGTCGTCGGACGGTTCCTGCCGGCCGGGCGGCGCCGCTCGTTCGCGGCGCCGCTGCACGCGCTGCTGGCGGCCCCGTACCTCCTTTTCGCGCTCGGTCCCGGGCTGCCGCTCGCCGTCACGGCCGTGACCGTGTCCGCCGTCGGCTACAGCGCGAGCCTGCTCCACCAGGAGCGGCTGGCCGCCCTGGTCCCGACGGAACTGGTCGGCCACGCCTTCGGGTTGCACGCCTCCGGCATGCTCGCCCTCCAGGGGCTCGGCGCGGCACTCGCCGGAGCCGTCGCCCAGCTCACCACGCCGGCCACGGCGATCACCGTCCTCGCGGCGGCCTCCCTCGCCGTCACCCTGGCCCTGGTGCTCACCGAGGAGCCGTCGAGCGGACCACGACGGTCTCCTCGCACGGCCCGTCGGCGAACAGCTTCAGGGCCTCCAGCTCCGCCGCGTCGACGCTGAGGTCCCAGCGCAGCTTGGTGCCGACCCACTCGCCGACGTAGCGGCAGTAGGCGGCCTGCTCCCCGGGCACCCACCCGGCGGGGTCCCGGCCGGCCTTGTCCCTCTGACTGCGGGCGGTGACCGCGACCAGCGTGCCCGGCGCCCCCTGGTCGTTGGCGAAGCGCTCGCGGCGGGCCGCCGGCCAGGCGGACGCCCCGGACTCCCAGGCCTCCGCGAGCGGCACGAGGTGGTCGACGCGGAGCGCGGCCGGGTCGCGGACGCTCTGGCCGTCGTAGTACGAGACCCACCGGCCGCCCGTGAGGGCGCAGCCGGCGCCGACGGTGGGGGCGTCGGCGGCCTCGTCGAGGAGCACCTCGGCCCGGGTGTCGCAGCCGTCGGCCGCGTCCTCGCCCTTGTTCCAGTGCGGGAAGTGGGATTCCTTGAAGCCGCCCGGGGCCTCGGCGGCCTCGGTGAGCCGGCCCAGGGCGTCGGGGAGGAACAGCACGTCGGCGGAGAGGGCGGGGGAGGGGGCGGCGAGCGGGGAGAGGATCAGCGCGAGCGGGGCGAGACCGCGCGCCAGGTTCCTGACCGCGTACGGGTTCTTGATCACGGCAATGGGATAGCGCGCGCGGGGGCCCGAGGGGGCCGTTTCGCGGTGCGTTCCTCCGGCCGGGAACGGCACGTCACCGCAGAAACGATGCGCTGGACTCCCCGGGGACGTGAAAGAGCGCGGAACCAGGGACCGTAAACCTGGTTCCGCGCTCTCGTTCGTGACCGCCCGACGGCACGAGGCTGGCGCGACAGGACGTTCGCGCCGCCGGGCGGAGTCATGGGCCCCTCAAGGGGGCGGGGAGGGGGGAGGGCGTTGGGACCGCGGCGGTGCCGACGGACGTCCGGGCGGTTCCCCTTCCTTCAGGTCAAGAAGGGGGCCCGGGGTCCTGACCACCGCACTGGCTCGGCGCCGCCGCGGTCCTCACGCTGTCCGGTCCGCCGGCCACCCCTCATCCGGGCCGTCGGTCCGGACCGCGTACGGCACCGACCTCCCGTCGGGTGCCGTACGCAGCCTTGTGCCGCCTGGACGTCAGTCCTCGCGCAGGGCGTTGACCGCCTCGGCCACACGGCGGCCGTACTCGGGGTCGGCCGCGGCGAAGTGCGCGATGTTCTTCTCGATGACGTCCTCGCGGGAAACCTGGGACAGGCCGCCGGCGATGTTGGCGATCAGACGCTTCTTCTCGTCCTCGGACATCAGGCGGTAGAGCTCACCGGCCTGGAAGAAGTCGTCGTCCTTGGTGTGCTGCGGCGCCTCGTGGTTCCCGGTCCAGCCCTGGACGGCGAGCGGCGCCGAGAGCGGCGTGTCGGTCTGCGCCGGGCCCTGGTACGAGTTGGGCTCGTAGTTCTTGTCGTGACGCGAGCCGTAGCGGGTGGCCATGAGGCCGTCCCGGCCGTAGTTGTCCACCACGGCCGCCTTCGGGGCGTTGACCGGCAGCTGGGTGTGGTTGACGCCGAGGCGGTAGCGGTGGGCGTCGGCGTAGGCGAAGAGGCGGCCCTGGAGCATCTTGTCCGGCGAGGGGCCGATGCCCGGGACGAAGTTGTTCGGGGAGAACGCGGCCTGCTCGACCTCGGCGAAGATGTTGTCCGGGTTGCGGTCGAGGACCAGACGGCCCACGCGCTGCAGCGGGTAGTCCGCGTGCGGCCAGACCTTGGTGAGGTCGAAGGGGTTGAAGCGGTAGTCCGCGGCCTCGGCGGCCGGCATGACCTGGACGTACAGGGTCCAGGAGGGGTTCACGCCGCGCTCGATGGCCTGGAGCAGGTCCGTCTGGTGCGAGTTGGCGTCCTTGCCGACGAGCTCGGCGGCCTGCTCGGCGGAGAGGGAGCGGATGCCCTGGTTCGTCTTGAAGTGGTACTTGACGAAGAAGGCCTCGCCCGCCTCGTTGGTCCACTGGTAGGTGTGCGAGCCGTAGCCGTTCATGTGACGGTACGAGGCCGGGATGCCGCGGTCGCCCATGAGCCAGGTGATCTGGTGGGTGGCCTCGGGGGAGTGCGCCCAGAAGTCCCAGACGTTGTCCGGCTCCTGCTTGCCCGTGAAGGGGTCGCGCTTCTGGGAGTGGATGAAGTCGGGGAACTTGATCGGGTCCTTGATGAAGAACACCGGGGTGTTGTTGCCGACGAGGTCGTAGTTGCCCTCCTCGGTGTAGAACTTCACCGCGAAGCCGCGCGGGTCACGGACCGCGTCCGCGCCGCCGAGCGAGTCGGCCACGGTGGAGAAGCGCAGGAAGAGCTCGGTCTTCTTGCCGACCTCGGAGAGGAAGGCCGCCTTCGTCCAGGCGGTGACGTCGTCGGTCACCTCGAAGTGGCCGTACGCGCCGGAACCGCGGGCGTGCACCACGCGCTCCGGGATGCGCTCACGGTTGAAGCGCGCCAGCTTCTCCAGCAGGTGCTGGTCCTGCAGCAGGAGGGGGCCACCGACGCCGGCGGTGGCGGAGTTCTGGTTGTCGGCGACGGGGGCGCCGGACTCGGTCGTAAGCACGCGCTTCGACATCGTGACCTTCCGTACGGGAGCTGCACTGCTGGGTGAAGTGCTCTGGAGCGTAAGTACGCCCGGCAAACAACGTCAACAGTTTGTTGAAAATGAAGGCTGGTGTTCCGGACGGCGGCGGCGCCTGGGCGCGACAGGACAGGTGTCAGCGCCGCCGCCGCCCGGAAATCGTGGCCCCGCGAGGCGGGGGGCGGGGTCAGACCTGCCGGCCGGAGAGACGCTCGACGGCGCGCAGCAGGGCCGAGTGGTCCAGGCCGCCGTCGCCCTGCGCACGCAGGGAGGCGACGAGCTGGGCGACGACGGCACCGACCGGGAGGGCCGCGCCGACGTTGCGGGCGGCGTCGGTGACGATGCCCATGTCCTTGTGGTGCAGGTCGATCCGGAAGCCGGGCTTGAAGTCCCGGTTCAGGAAGTTGTCCTTCTTGCGGGTCAGCACGGTCGAGCCGGCCAGACCGCCGTTGAGGACGTCGAGGGCGGCGGCCAGGTCCACGCCGGACTTCTCCAGGAAGACCACGGCCTCGGCGCACGCCTGGATGTTGACGGCCACGATGAGCTGGTTGGCCGCCTTCACCGTCTGGCCGGAACCGTGCGGGCCGCACAGGACGATCGTCTTGCCGAGCGCCTGGAGGATCGGGAGGGCCTCGTCGAAGTCGGCCCGCTCGCCGCCGACCATGATGGACAGGACGGCCTCGATGGCGCCGGCCTCGCCGCCGGAGACGGGGGCGTCGATGACGCGGATCCCCTTCTCCTTGGCGTTCTTCGCCAGGTCGACCGAGGTCTGCGGGGTGATCGACGACATGTCGATGACCAGCGCGCCCTGCTTGGCGTTCTCCAGGATGCCCTCGGGGCCGTAGGCGATCGCCTCGACCTGCGGGGAGGCCGGCACCATGGTGATGACCACGTCGGCGTCCTTGACGGCCTCGGCGATCGAGCCGGCGGCCGTGCCGCCCGCGGCGGCGAGACGGTCCAGCTTGTCCTGCTCCAGGGTGTAGCCGGTGACCGAGTAGCCGGCCTTGATCAGGTTCTCGGACATGGGCGAGCCCATGATGCCGAGGCCGATCCAGGCGATCTTGGGAAGGTTGCTGCTCATGGGGAGGGTGCCTCTCGAAACAAGGTGGTACGGGGAGAAGTCCTGCGTCAGCGGGCGGCGCGGGCCTCGGCGGGGAGCCAGCCGAAGGAGGCGGCGGCGTCGGCGGCCTTGTACTCCAGGCCCACGAAGCCGTCGTAACCGGCCTTCCGCAGCTCGTCGAGCAGCTGCTCCAGGGGCAGTTCACCGGTCCCCGGGGCGCCGCGGCCCGGCATGTCGGCGATCTGGACGTGACCGGTCTTGTCCGCGTAGGCGGCGATGACCTGGGAGACGTCCTCGCCGTTCATGGCCAGGTGGTAGATGTCGAGCAGGAACTTGGCGTTGCCGAGCCCGGTGGCCTCGTTGACCTTGTCGACGATCTCGATCGCGGAGGGGGCGCTCACCAGCGGGTAGAGCGGCGACTCCGGCTTGTTGAGGGTCTCGATCAGGAGGATCGCGCCCACCCGGTCGGCGGCGCGGGCGGCCGTCACCAGGTTCTCCAGGGCCAGGGTGTCCTGGGTGGCGGGGTCCACGCCCTCGACGCGGTTGCCGTAGAGCGCGTTGAGCGCCTTGCAGCCGACCGAGGCGGCGAAGTCCGCCGCCACGTCGATGTTGGCGCGGAAGCGCTCCGACTCCTCGCCCGGCACCGAGACCGCGCCGCGGTCCGGGCCGGGAAGCTGTCCGGCGTAGAAGTTCAGCCCCACCAGCTGGGTCCCGGCGTCCTCAAGTGCCTTCTTGAGGGCGTCGAGCTCGCTCTGCTCGGGGGTGGCGGTGTCGATCCAGGGCCACCACAGCTCGACCGCCGTGAAGCCGGCCGCGGCGGCGGCCGCGGGGCGCTCCAGGAGCGGGAGTTCCGTGAAGAGGATCGACAGGTTCACATCGAAGCGCTGGTCCGTGAATCCCATGAGGGGTGCGCTCCTTCCGTATTGCGGAAGTAAGTTTCTGTCTGACGGAATGCTGCAAGGCGAGCGGCGTACTTGTCAAGAGGTCCCCGCAGGTCCGGGGCTGCCGCGGGCCGCGCCGGGCCCGTAGCGTGGGGGCATGGTGCGTTTGAGAGTGGAGTTCACGACCGAGCCGTTCGACCTCGACGAGGCGCCGGCGCACGCGGTCGTGGCCCGTGAGGTCATCCAGTCGGCCGACCTGGACGCCGTGGACGTCGGTCCCTTCGGCAACACGGCGGAGGGCCGGGGCGACGCGGTGCTCACCGCGGTGGACAGGCTGCTGCGCGAGTCCCTCGCGGCCGGGGCGACCCGGGTCTCGCTCCAGGTGAATGTGATCGGGGAGGGCGAGAAGTGACCGAACACCCCTTGGTCGTCGCGGTGAAGCCGCTGGCCGACGCCATGGGGGCCGAGCTGCTCGGCCCCGAGCGGGCGGAGGCGGACGACGTCGTCCTCTCCTGGGAGGGCGAGGAGGTGGTCGCCGTACGGCTGCCGCAGCTCTCGGAATCCCTCGATCACATCCTGGCGGCGATGGAACGGCGGCACGGGATGCCGCTGGCCGCGTTGGACCGCAAGGCCAAGCAGGAGGTGGTCCGGGTCCTGGAGGCGCGGGGTGCCTTCTCGGTGCGGCACGGAGTGGAGACGGTGGCCGGCGCCCTCGGGGTCAGCCGGTTCACCGTCTACAACTACCTGAACCGGGAGACCGCCCTGAACAGGGAAAAGGCCGCCCAGGACGGTTAGTTGATCACGTACGTCCACAAGCCGTCGTCCGGATGTCGGGACGACGGCTTTTGTGTGACCGAGTTTTCAACAAAGTGTTGACGTGCTGTTGCGGAGGGCGTTAGCTATCCGCAGCCCGTCCGACGCACAGCGAAAAACAGCCACGGAGGCTTCCCGTGACTTCAGGTACGACACCGGGCCTCGCCCGGTTCAACACCTCGGCGGACGGCGACGCCGTCGCCGCGCTCCACGAGGTGTGTTCCAGCTCGGCGTGGGGGAGCAAGATCCTCGCCCAGCGCCCCTTCCCCACCGCCGAAGCCCTCTTCCTCGCCAGTGACGCCGCCATGGCCGAGCTGACCGCCGAGGATCTGGCCGAGGCGATGGCGGGGCACCCGCCGATCGGTCGTCCGAAGGCCGGGGACCCGACCTCCTCCCGCGAACAGAGCGGGATGGCCGGCGCCTCCGCGGAACTCAAGGCCGAGATGCTCGAGCTCAACCTGGCCTACCAGGAGAAGTTCGGGCACGTCTTCCTCATCTGCGCCACCGGCAGGACCGGCGAGCAGATGCGCGACGCCATCCGGGAACGGATCGGGAACACGCCCGAGGAGGAGCGCGAGATCGTCCGCACCGAACTGGGCAAGATCAACCGCATCCGCCTGACCCGCCTCGTGGAGGAAGACACCGCATGAGCACCGACACCACGGCCTCCGTGTCCACACACATCCTGGACACCAGCATCGGCCGCCCCGCCGAGGGAGTGGCCGTCTCGCTCGCGGCCCGCGCCGGCTCCGACGCGGCGTGGACCGTGCTCGGCGGCTCCGCCACCGACGCGGACGGACGGTGCAAGGACCTCCCGGCCCTGCCGGAGGGCATCACCCACGTACGTCTCGACTTCGAGACCGAGGCGTACTTCCTGAGCAAGCAGAACAAGCAAGCCGAGGCGCAGCAGGACGCCCCCGCGAATCGGGACAGTGGTGCTGCGGTCGCGTTCTTCCCGGAGGTGGCGATCACGTTCGCCGTCGTGCCGGGGGAGCACTACCACGTACCACTGCTGCTCAACCCGTTCGGCTACTCCGTTTACCGAGGGAGCTAGCAGACATGCCCACGATTCTCGGCCAGAACCAGTACGGCAAAGCAGAGAACCGCGTCGTCAAGATCACGCGGGACGGCGCCACCCACCACATCAAGGACCTGAACGTCTCCGTCGCCCTCTCCGGCGACCTCGACGACGTCCACCTCACCGGCTCCAACGCCAACTGCCTCCCCACCGACACGACGAAGAACACCGTCTTCGCGTTCGCCAAGGAGTACGGCATCGAGTCCGCCGAGCAGTTCGGCATCCACCTCGCCCGCCACTTCGTGACGAGCCAGGAGCCGATCAAGCGCGCCCGGATCCGCATCGAGGAGTACGCCTGGGAGCGCATCGCCACCTCCGAGGCCAACTCCAAGTTCATCGGCGCCGACGAGGTGAACCACTCCTTCGTCCGCAAGGGCCAGGAGACCCGCGTCACCCAGATCACCTACGACGGCCAGAAGTGGGAGGTCATCTCCGGCCTCAAGGACCTGGTCGTCATGAACTCCACCAACTCGGAGTTCTGGGGCTACATCAAGGACAAGTACACCACCCTCCAGGAGGCGTACGACCGCATCCTGGCGACGCAGGTGTCCGGCCGCTGGCGGTTCAACTGGACCGACGACGACCAGCGCATGCCCAACTGGGAGCGGTCCTACGAGCAGACCAGGCGCCACATGCTCGAGGCCTTCGCGGAGACGTACTCGTACTCGCTCCAGCAGACGCTGTACCAGATGGCGACGCGCATCATCAACCACCGCTCGGAGATCGACGAGGTCCGCTTCTCGCTCCCGAACAAGCACCACTTCCTGGTCGACCTCGAGCCCTTCGGTCTGAAGAACGACAACGAGGTCTACTACGCCGCCGACCGCATGTACGGCCTCATCGAGGCCACGGTCCTGCGGGACGGCGCCACGGCGCAGATCCCGGTCGACATGACCAACCTCTAAGCGGCACTGAGTGAACCGGCCCCCGCCCGCCCGCAGCCGGGCGGGGGCCGGCACCAGACCGGAGGGAACATCCCATGGCACAGCCCGCACAGGGGCCGGCGCTCGCCGAAAGCCCGTGTTCCACCCCGCCGGACACCCAGCACCAGGTCCATCCGGTGGACGAAAAGCTCCCCGCCTCGCGGCTCGTCCCCGCGGCTCTCCAGCACATCGCCGCCATGTACGCCGGCGTGGTCACCCCTCCGCTCATCATCGGCCAGGCGGCCGGCCTGGACGCCGCCGGGATGACCCGGCTCATCGCGGCCGGCCTGCTCATCGCCGGCTGCGCGACCATCCTCCAGACCCTCGGCCTCGGACGCTTCGCCGGCAACCGGCTCCCGTTCGTCAACGCCGCCTCCTCCGCCGGCATCGCGCCGATGCTCGCCATCGCCGAGACCAGCGCCCCCGGGCACCAACTCCCCGCGATCTACGGCGCGGTGATGGTCGCCGGAGTCTTCTGCCTCGCCGTCGGACCCTTCTTCGGCAGACTCCTGCGCTTCTTCCCGCCGCTCGTCACCGGCGTGGTCATCACCCTCATCGGGGTCACCCTGATGCCCGTGCCCGTCAGCTGGGCCCAGGGCGGCGACCGCACCGCGGGCGACTTCGGCGCCATGAGGTTCCTGGCGCTCGCCGCCTTCACGCTCGTCGTCATCCTGCTCTTCCAGCGCTTCGGCAAGGGCTTCGTCAAGCAGATCGCCCTCCTGCTCGGCCTCTTCATCGGCACCCTGGCCGCGATCCCCTTCGGCATGGCGGACTTCAGCGCCCTGCGCGAGGCCCCGCTCGCCGCGCTGCCCGCCCCCTTCGCCTTCGGCGCCCCCGAGTTCCAGCCCGCCGCCATCCTCTCCCTCTGCATCGTCATGCTGGTCCTGATGACGGAGTCCAGCGCCGGCATGCTCGCCCTCGGAGAGATCTGCGACCGGCCCAGCGACGGCCGGACCATCACCCGCGGCCTGCGCACCGACGGCGTCGCCACGCTTCTCGGCCCCGTCTTCGGCGGCTTCCCGACCTCCGCCTTCGCGCAGAACGTCGGCGTCGTCTCGCTCACCCGGGTCCGCTCCCGGTACGTGGTCGCCGTCGCCGGCGGCGCCCTGCTCGTGCTCGGCGCCTTCCCCGTGCTCGGCGCGGTCGTCTCCATGGTGCCGATGCCCGTCCTCGGCGGCGCCGGCATCGTCCTCTTCGGCTCGATCGCGGTCAGCGGCATCCGTACCCTCTCCGAAGCCGGGCTCGACGACAGCTCCAACATCATCCTGGTGGCCGTCGCGCTCGGAGCGGGCATCATCCCGCTGGCCGCGCCCACCTTCTACGCCGGCTTCCCGGCCTGGGCGCAGACCGTGCTCGGCTCGGGCATCAGCGCGGGCGCGCTCGTCGCCGTCCTGCTGAACCTGTTCTTCCATCATCTCGGCACCCGGAGCCGCCAGGCGGCCCCGGCACTCAAATCCTCCTAGGGTCCTGCCGTGCCCACCCCACCCCAGAGGAATGAAGGAAGCACCGCCATGGCAGCACCTTCGGCAGCCCCCCAGCGGACCGTCATCGAGAACGCGGCGATCGCGACCGTCGACGCGCACGACACCGAGTACGCCTCCGGCCACCTCGTCGTCGCCGGCAACAAGATCGAGTCCATCGGCGCCGGACGGGCCCCCGAGGGCCTGGAGAACGTGGTCCGGCGGATCGACGCCACCGGCCACCTGGTCACGCCGGGCCTGATCAACACCCACCACCACTTCTACCAGTGGATCACCCGGGGCCTGGCGACCGACCACAACCTCTTCAACTGGCTGGTCGCGCTCTACCCGACGTGGGCGCGGATCGACGAGCCGATGGTGCGCGCCGCGGCCCGGGGCTCGCTCGCGATGATGGCGCGCGGCGGCGTCACCACCGCCATGGACCACCACTACGTGTACCCGGTGGGGTCCGGGGACCTGTCCGGCGCCATCATCGGCGCCGCCTCCGAGATGGGCGTCCGCTTCACCCTCGCCCGCGGTTCCATGGACCGCAGCGAGAAGGACGGCGGCCTGCCGCCGGACTTCGCCGTCGAGACGACCGAGGGCGCGCTCGCCGCGACCGAGGAGACGGTGAAGAAGTACCACGACGCCTCCTTCGACTCGATGACGCAGGTCGCCGTCGCCCCCTGCTCGCCCTTCTCCATCTCCACCGAACTGCTCCGTGAGGGCGCGGCCCTCGGCCGGCGCCTCGGCGTGCGGATGCACACCCACGGCTCGGAGACCGTGGAGGAGGAGAAGTTCTGCCACGAGCTGTTCGGCATGGGCCCCACGGACTACTTCGAGTCCACCGGCTTCCTCGGCGAGGACGTGTGGATGGCGCACTGCGTCCACATGAACGACTCCGACATCGCCGCCTTCGCCCGGACGAAGACCGGTGTGGCGCACTGCCCCTCGTCCAACGCGCGCCTCGCCGCCGGCATCGCCCGCGTCCCGGACATGCTGAAGGCGGGCGTCCCCGTCGGCCTCGGCGTCGACGGCACCGCCTCCAACGAGTCCGGCGAGCTCCACACCGAGCTGCGCAACGCGCTCCTCATCAACCGGCTCGGCGCGCACCGCGAGGCCGCGCTCAACGCCCGCCAGGCGCTGCGCCTCGGCACCTTCGGCGGTGCCCAGGTCCTCGGCCGCGCGGACAGCATCGGTTCGCTGGAGGCCGGAAAGCTCGCCGACTTCGTCCTCTGGAAGATCGACGGCCTCGCCCACTCCACGATCGCCGACCCGGTCACCGCCATCGTCTTCGGCGCGGCGGCTCCGGTCACCGCGTCCTTCGTCAACGGCAAGCAGATCGTCGAGAACGACCGCCTGCTCACGGTCGACGAGGACACCATCGCGCGCGAGGCGCGCACGGAGTCCCAGCGCCTGGCCCGCATCGCGGCCCAGGGCTGATCCTCCCCCAGGAGTCCGACCGGGGGGGACGGCCCCCGGTCGGTCGCCGCGGACCCGAGCGGGGTCCGCGGCAGCCGGTCCGGGGGGTGCCGTACGCAGAGTCGTACGGCACCTCCCGGGACGGTGACCCCGCGTCCGCACCCCCACCGGACATCCCGTCAGCGCGCCGGACCCCTCCGCCGGCGCGACCCGCACCGCCCCCGCAACGAGCCGCACCTCCTGCACCACGCACCGCACGCACCACCTCCCTGACACCCTCGTCGCCGCCGACGTGTAACCGACCGGAGGAACCGCCGTGGCCGCCAAGCCCCAGGTTCGCAATGTGCCAGACGCAGGCTCAGCCCCAGAAGACCGGACCAAGCACCCGGTCGACGAGACCCTGCCCCCCGTCAAGATGCTCACCAGCGGTCTCCAGCACGTGGCCGCGATGTACGCGGGCGTGGTGGCCCCGCCCCTGATCGTCGGAGCGGCCGTGGGCCTCTCCGGCACCGAACTGACGTTCCTCACCGGGGCCAGCCTCTTCACCGCGGGCCTCGCCACCTTCCTCCAGACGCTCGGCGTCTGGAAGATCGGTGCCCGTCTGCCGTTCGTCAACGGTGTCACCTTCGCCGGTGTCGCCCCCATGCTCGCGATCATCGACACCACCGAGGACAAGGCCGACGCCCTTCCGGTGATCTTCGGTGCGATCATCGTCGCCGGACTCATCGGCTTCGTCGCCGCGCCCTGGTTCTCCCGCCTCGTGCGGTTCTTCCCGCCGGTCGTGACCGGCAGCGTCATCACCCTCATCGGCGTCTCCCTCCTCCCGGTCGCCTTCGGCTGGGCGCAGGGGCCCGATCCCAAGGCGTCCGACTACGGCTCGATGACCTTCCTGTCGCTCGCCGGCATCACGCTCGTCGTGGTGCTGCTCCTGCGCCGGTTCACGCGCGGCTTCCTCAAGCAGATCGCCGTTCTCGTCGGCCTGGTCATCGGCACGCTGATCGCCATACCGTTCGGCGTCACCGACTTCTCGCCGGTCGCCGAGGCCGACATCGTCGGTTTCCCGTCCCCCTTCCACTTCGGCGCCCCCCAGTTCGCCGTCGCCGCGATCATCTCCATGTGCGTGGTCATGCTGGTCTCCATGACGGAGTCGACCGCCGACATGCTGGCGCTGGGCGAGATCGTGGACCGGCCCGCCGACGAGAAGACCATCGCGGCCGGACTGCGCGCCGACACCCTCGGCTCCGCCATCAGCCCGCTCTTCAACGGCTTCATGTGCAGCGCCTTCGCGCAGAACATCGGCCTGGTCGCCATGACCCGGATCCGCAGCCGCTTCGTCGTCGCCTGCGGTGGCGGCTTCCTGGTCCTGATGGGCCTCTCGCCGGTCGCCGCCTCGCTGATCTCGGTCGTGCCGCGACCGGTGCTCGGCGGCGCGGGCGTCGTCCTCTTCGGCTCGGTCGCCGCCAGCGGCATCCAGACCCTGGTCAAGGCCGGCCTGGAGAAGGACAACAACGTCCTGATCGTGGCCGTGTCGCTGGCCGTCGGCATCATCCCGATCACGAAGCCGGAGTTCTACCACTCCTTCCCGGAGACGGCGAAGATCATCCTGGACTCGGGCATCTCCACCGGCTGCGTCGCCGCCGTCCTGCTCAACGTGGTCTTCAACCACCTCGGCAGGCGCAAGGACGACGACCAGGTCACCGCGCCCATGGAGCCCGGCGAGGAGATCTCCGGGACCCGCGAGGCGAAGGCGGCGCACGTCCACTGAGCCCCGCCGCCCCCACCCCGCCCCCGACCGCCCCGGTCCCCGCGCACGCCGCGGAGGCCGGGGCCGTGGTGCTGATCAACCCCAACACCTCCACCGCCACGACCGCGATGATGACCGGCCTCGCCCGGCGGGCCCTGGGGCCGGACCGCCCCGTCCGGGGCGTCACCGTCCGCCGCGGACCCGCCGTGCTCACCGATCCCGAGGCCCTGCGCGCCGCCGCGCCGCAGGTCCTCGCCGCCGGCCTCCGGGCCACGGCCGGCGGCGACTGCGCCGGGCTCCTCGTCGCCGCCTTCGGCGACCCGGGCCTCGACCTGCTGCGCGCGGCGGCCCCCGTCCCCGTGGTGGGCATCGGCGAGGCGGCCCTGCGGGAGGCCGCCACCGACGGCACCCCGTTCGGCATCGCCACCACCACCCCGCTCCTCGCCGACGTGATCACCGCGCGCGTCACCGCCCTCGGCCTCGCCGACCGGTGCACCGGGCTGCGCCTCACCGCGGGCAGCCCGGAGCGGCTCTCCGCCGACCCGGCCCTGCTGCTCGACCGCCTGGAACGGGCGGTGCGCGCCTGCGCCGAACGGGACGGCGCCCGGGCCGTCGTCATCGGCGGAGGTCCGCTCGGCGAGGCGGCCGAGCGCCTGCGCCCCCACGTCCCGGTCCGCCTGGTGGCCCCGATCCCCGCCGCCTGCCGCGCGATCACGGCGATGTCGACCCGCCTCTGAACCCCTCCGGATGCCACGCGAGCCTCCTCACCGCTCCAGAGCGATGCGGCGGCGGCACTCCCGCGCCAGAGCCGGGTACGCCGCGCCGATGGCCTCGTACAGGCGCCGGTTCAGGAGCCTCCGGGCCTCCCCGCGCGCCCCGTCCCCGTACAGGCCGTCGAGCAGCGACTCGTACCGGGACAGGGCGTGCCGCAGATAGCTCACCTGCCAGCGGACCAGCGCCCCGGGGCCCGGGGCGGCGCCGGCCGGGGCGCGGACGGCCAGCAGACGGCGGTGGCGCACCGCCCGCCGTTCCAGCTCCGGGCCCGGCAGCCGGGGAACCTCGATCGGCGCCGCGCCGATGGCGGCGAGCACGGCGGCCCGGCGCCGGTCGGCGAGCGCCACCGAGGCCGCCGAACCCGCCCCGGCGACGGCCGCCGCGCCGGCGAACTCCGGTGTCCGCTCCACCGCCTCCACCCGGGCCAGCAGGTACAGCCGTACCGGCGTGAGCGAGAAGCGGCGTGGGTCGCGCCCCTGCACGTCCGGGGCGCCCAGCAGCTCCCGCACCATCGCGTCGGTCCAGCCCCGCCGCCGTACCCCGGCCTGGCTCACATAGGTCGTACGATCCGTCACCGCTCCCCCTCGATCGATTACTCAGAGTGACGATTCCAGTGAAGCGCACGCCACTGACAACGGCCCCCTTGCCCCGCCCCACCCCCTCGTGGGATATAGGTCCAGACCATTCCGACGGATGGAGGCCGGCCCGTGCGACGCCCGCTAGCCACAAGCCTGTTGACGCCCCTGGCACCGCTCCTCGCCCTCGTGCTCACCGCCTGCTCCGGCCCCGCCGCCCCGCCGCCGGACACCCGCGCCCCCATCGCCCCCACCGGCCTCACCGCCACCTCGGGCAGCGCCACCACCGTCCACGTCATGTGGAGCGCGGCCACCGACGACCGCGCCGTCACCGGCTACGTGGTGCACCGCGACGGCCGCCCCGTGAAGGAGCTGCCCGGCACCTCCCTCATGACCGACGTCGTCGGCCTCACCCCCGCCACCCGCCACACGTTCACCGTCCACGCCCGCGACGCCGCCGGAAACGTCTCCCCGCCCAGCGCCACCGTCTCCGTCACCACCCTCCGCGCCGCCGCCGAGGACCGCACGCCCCCCACCGCCCCCGCCTCCCTGCGCGCCGCCGCCGACGGCTCCGGCGCCGCCGTCCTCACCTGGGCACCGGCCCGCGACGACACCCGCGTCACCGCCTACGACGTCCACCAGGCCGATGTCCGGATCCACACCGCCCCCGGCACCGTCACCACCGCGCGCGTCACCGGCCTGCGCCCCGGCACCGCCTACTCCTTCACCGTCCGCGCCCGCGACGCCGCCGAGAACACCTCGGCCGACAGCCCGCACGCCGACCTCACCACCGCCCCCGCCCCCGGCGCACCCGCCAACACCGCCCCCACCGGCCTCACCGCCACCTCCGCCCGCGGCGCGGTCACCCTCACCTGGACCCCGCCCCGCACCGGCCGCCCCGTCACCCACCACGAACTCCACCTCGACGGCCGCTTCGCCACCACCATCGTCTGGGGCGCCGCACCGCCCGCCGGCCGCGCCACCTACACCTTCACCGTCCAGGACCCCCCGGGCACCCGCCACACCCTCACCCTGCGCGCCCGCCTCCCCGACGGCACCTGGGGCGACTTCTCCGCACCCCGGACCGTGGTGGTGCGATGACCCTGCGCAGGCGCGCGGGCGCACCCCGGACCTACCCTGGGAGCGTGGCCGAGACCGTTCTCACCAACACCGGACTCGACAGGTTCCTCGCCCTCCTCGACGGGAAGCCCGAGCACCGCGAGCCCGCCTTCGCCCGTGCCGCCGAGGCGGTCCTGGGCCTGCTGGCCCTGCGCGGCGCCGACCGCACGAGCGGACTGCCCGAACCGACGCCCGCCCTCGTCCGGCAGCTCCTCGTGGAGGACCTGCCCACCTTCGTGTACGCGGCACCCGGCGAGCTCGCCGCCTACCCGGCCGTCCTCGGCGAACTGGCCGGACGGTTCGACGAGGAGCTGCGCGAACGCATCGCCGCCGCCGTCGACGAGTGCGCCCCCGACTTCGAGCGCGCCATGCGCGACCCGGGCAACCTCACCTGGCACCGCTGGTACGCCTCCCTCCTGCGGTCCTGCGGCGCCGACCTCACCGACCCGGAGGACGTCCGGGGCCGGCTCGGCTCGCTCGACGGCGCGCCCCTGCCCGACGGGGCGCGCCGCGCCGACCTGATGGCCCGCACCGCCCTCGCCGACGTCCTCCTCTCCGAGGCCCTCACCCGGGCGTACGTCCGGGACGCCGGGGCGCCCCCGCCCGCCGGCCCGCTCCTCGACGACCACACCGTCGCGGCCGGAATCGGCGGAGTGGCCGCCGCGCTCCTCGACCGGTGGACGGCGGCCGGTCTCGCCGAACAGCTCGCCGGACCCTACGCCCGGTTCGCGCCCGGCCCCGACGCCTTCCCCCATCTGGCCCTGGCCGACGCCCTTCTGGGGGAGCACCTCGACTACTACGGCGACCCCGAGATCCCCGTCCCCCCGCCGCCCGCGATCGAACCCGGCCCGGTCGAGGAGGACGCCGACGCCCTCACCGCCGCCGTGGAAAACCTGGCGCGAAGCGGCCCGGGAGTCCTCGGGAGCGAGGCCCCGCACCTGCTGTACGTGAGCTACCAGCGCGGCAGCACCCCGGAGTCCGTCGCCCGCAAGGCCGCCGAGTACGAGGACTGGTCCGTCGACCCGGCGCTGGAGGACCTGCCGGTCACCGTGCCGGACGAGGCCCCCGCCGCGTACCGCACCCCGCCCCTGCCCGAGCTCGTGCGGCTCCTCGGCCTCCCCGCGCCGAGCGAGGCCGACCGGGCCCGGCTCGACGGCCCGGCCCACGACCTGGCCGCCGTCGTCGACCGGCTCGCCGTCACCGGACTGGTCTTCCGCACCGGTGACGCCTTCGGGCTCACCCCGCGCGGGGCGGGGGCCGTCCGCTACCTCCTGGGGGTGCGCGGCGTCGCCGCGCCCGACGCCGCCGAGACCGCCGGGTGGAGCGCGCGGGCCCTGGTCGCCGCGGCCGCCGGCTGGCCCGCGCCCGCCGCCGCGCGCGTACTCGCCGACTGGCTCCACGCGCGCGTGGACACCGCACACGCCTGGTCCGAGCTGCTCTCCGCGCTCGGCACCGTCCACGCCGGCACCCCGGACGCCGCCGCCGTACGCGGCCTGTTCGGGCTCCTCGACACGGGCACCGCCCCGGCCGACGCCCTGCGCGGCATCCTCGGCGACCCGGTCGTCGGCGCCCGCGCGTACGAGGCGCTGCGCGCCCGCGGCGAGCCGGCCGAGCATCTGCGGGTGCCCACCTCGGCGAAGGCGCTGCGGGTCCTGGACCACCTGCCCGGCAAGAAGGGCCCCCTGGAGTCGCGGCGCGCCGCCTTCGACGCGGCGGCGGCCGCCTGGCCGGGCGGCTCGGCCGCTCTGGTCCGGGCGATGGCCGAGGCGGACCGCCCCACCGCCGAGCGGGTCCTCGGCCCCCTCGGGATCAGCCTGCCGTGAGGTACATGCCCGAGGCCCCGGCACCCGCCGTGTTGCGGCAGCTGTGGTTTCCGGTGGGTGTGGCGTGGATCAGGGCCAGACAGCGGCCGAGGGCCTGCTGTCCGTAGAAGCTGGGGTGCATCGACTCCTGCACGAGGCCCTGGGTGCTCTGGCTGTCGATCCACCGCGCCCATTCGCTCGTGGCGGCCGAGGGCGGCGCCGTCGAGGTGACCTGACGGCTCGCCTTCGCGCACACCTCCCGGCCCTGCAGGGCGTCCCGCAGGTCCATGAACTGCACGCCCTTGGCGACCGCGACCTGCTTCAGGCGGCCGGCGATCTGCGGCACGAGGGAGTCGCGGGCCCAGTCCGAGTCGGCGTTCCAGAAGGGGCAGCCGCCGGTGTCGGTGCGCGCCCAGCCGCTCTCGGCGTACCGGTTCTCCGCGGCGCGGGGGATCGGGGAGGGGTACGACTGGAGCACGATCCGGTAGTCGGAGGCGGCGTAGCCGGCGCCGGTCATGACCGCCCGGATCTCGTCGACGGACCGTCCGACGTCCGCCATCACCCCGTCGATCTTCGCGTCGACCTCGGCCTGCTGGTCGTCGTGGCAGTAGGAGTACCAGACGATGTAGTCGGTCGCGCAGGTGCTGATGATGTCGGCGAAGCCCAGGTCGTTGCCGCCGATGGAGAGCGC
>NZ_JAPSIW010000463.1 GCF_031178505.1 Streptomyces sp.
ACGCCGCTTCCTCGACCGCGTCAGGGCCTCCCTCGGGCGCGCCGGACGGGAAGGGCACCGAGCGCTCGGACGGCCCGGCGGGCGCGGGGGAGGGCGCCGTCCCGTACGCGGGGTCGTACGGCGTCCCGTACGCCGGTCCGCCGTGCGAGGGGTCGTACGCCGGCGTGCCGTACGAGGGTTCGTGCGGGGTGCCGTACGGGGCGGGCGCGTGCCCGCCGGTCCCCTGGGCGCCGTACGGCGGAGGCACCGCGCCGTATTCCTGCCCCTGGTCCTGGCCCGGCCCCTGGACGGGCGCCTGCGGGCCGTACGCGTACGGGTCCCCGGGTATCGGCCCGGGCTCCGGTTCGGGCAGGTCGGCGGCCCGGAACCACGGCGACCCCGACGTCACGCGACGGCCTTGCCCACCACCGGCGCGAGCCCCGCCGACCGGCCGACCGCCCCCTTGTCGCCGCACTGCTCCAGCCAGTTGGCGAGCATCAGGTGGCCGTGCTCGGTGAGCACCGACTCGGGGTGGAACTGCACGCCCTCCACCGGGAGTTCCCGGTGGCGCAGGCCCATGATGATGCCGTCCTCGGTCCGCGCGGTGACCTCCAGCTCGTCCGGCAGGGCGGTCGGCTCGGCGGCGAGGGAGTGGTAGCGGGTCGCGGTGAACGGCGAGGGGAGGCCGGCGAAGACGCCCCGGCCGCCGTGGGTGACGAGGGAGGTCTTGCCGTGCAGCAGCTCCGGGGCGCGGTCCACGACACCGCCGTACGCCACCGCCATCGACTGCATGCCGAGGCAGACGCCGAAGACGGGCACGCCGGTGGCGGCACAGTGCCGCACCATGTCGACGCAGACGCCGGCCTGCTCGGGCGCGCCGGGCCCGGGGGAGAGCAGGACGCCGTCGAAGCCGTCCTGGGCGTGGGAGAGCTCCACCTCGTCGTTGCGCAGGACTTCGCACTCGGCGCCGAGCTGGTAGAGGTACTGAACGAGGTTGAAGACGAAGCTGTCGTAGTTGTCGACGACGAGAATTCGCGCGCTCACTGGCCGTCCACCGTCACATCGTTGAACGGAAGCAGAGGCTCCGCCCAGGGGAACACGTACTGGAAGAGGACGTAGACGACTCCGAGGACGAGCACGATCGAGATCAGCGCGCGCACCCACGCGTTGCCCGGCAGATGCCGCCAGATCCAGCCGTACATGACGTCGACCGCCCCTTCCGTTCGTTACGGGGACCAGAGTACGGGTCGCCGGGGCCGTGAGGGGTCAGCTGTCCGAAGCCTGTGGACAACCGGGGGCGCGCCTCAGCTCACCGGCTTCGCGTGGTGGAGCTCGACCGTCCCGGAGTAACCGGGAAGGGTGATCCTGCGGTGCTCGTCGACCTTCCAGCCGAGCCCGTACGCCTTCACGTACAGCCGGTAGTTCTGGATGGCCGGGGAGTCCGCCAGCGCCCTGGCCAGCCGCGACCGGTCACCGACCGCCGTGATCTTGTACGGGGGCGAGTAGACGCGGCCCTGGAGGATCAGGGTGTTGCCGACGCAGCGCACGGCGCTGGTGGAGATCAGCCGCTGGTCCATGACGCGGATGCCCTCGGCGCCGCCCTGCCACAGGGCGTTGACGACGGCCTGGAGGTCCTGCTGGTGGATCACCAGGTCGTTGGCCTGCGGTTCCGGGTAGCCGGGGGCGGCCTGGGCGTCGGGCGGGGCGTCGTTGAGGGTGACGGTCAGGCCGCTGCCCGAGACCTCGGTGGTCCCCGCCGTGGACTCCAGCGCGCGAAGACGGTCGTCCTCCGCACGGGTGGATCCGTCGTCGCGGGCGGCGAGCGCGTCGACCTGGGAGCGCAGGGCGGCGGTGGACTCGTCGAGACCCGCGTTCTTGTGGCTGCGTTCCTGGATCAGGTCGGAGAGCCGCAGGAGAGAGGTGTCCGTGCGCAGGTTGGTGCCGCGGGCGGTGTTGAAACTGGTGACGAAGATCAGTCCGGCGAGGGCGAAGACGGCGAGCGTGAGCAGTCGGACGGGGCGCCACCGCGCGGTGGGGCCCGGCCCTGCGGGAGTGCCGGCGGAATTGCTCAACGTACCCTGATCCCCTTCGGTGCCGCGGAACCACTACGCTAACGGACGCCCGGGGGACGCAGTGGTCCTCCCGCGGCCCGATCCCGGCGCCAGCCACAGTTCCCTGCGCGGTCACGCAGCGCATCGACAGGAGAGTCCCTCGTGCCGAAGTCACGTATCCGCAAGAAGGCCGACTTCACGCCGCCGCCCGCGAAGCAGGCCGCCAACATCAAGCTGACCAACAGCAGCTGGGTGGCACCCGTGATGCTGGCGCTGTTCGCCATCGGGCTGGTGTGGATCGTCGTCTTCTACGTCACCGACGGTTCCCTGCCGGTCGAGTCGATCCGGAACTGGAACATCGTGGTCGGCTTCGGCTTCATCGCGGCGGGCTTCGGCGTCTCCACCCAGTGGAAGTAGCCCGCGCCGGGCACCGCTCCCCCCAACTTATCCACAGCGTTGTGCACAGCACTGGATAACTTACGAAGATCTGTGGATAACTTGCACGAGATTGACGCCGGTATGACCACGATCTGATCGCTCCCGATCGTGCGTGACAGCGGCGCACCCCCTGCCTTCCTGGCGAAAGACCAGGTCAGAGACAGGGGGTGGGCCACTTTCCGCTGCGGTGGGGAAGACCGGCCCCACGCTGTGGATAACTCTGGGGAAAGCTCGCTTCGGTGCTCGTCCTCAAAGCTTCGCGCTCAGGTGAGCACGGCCGAACGCGTCAGGACGGCGACCACGTCCACCGCCAGCAGCAGCCCGCAGGCGCCGTACTGCACCAGCTGCCGCCGGGCCCGGGAGGCGTGCACCAGCGCGTACGTGACCACGGCCCCCGCGACCAGTCCGCCGACGTGCGCCTCCCAGGAGATCCCCGGTCGGGTGAACGTCATGAGCAGGGACAGGGCCACGAAGAGGATCACCGGCCGCATGTCGTGGCGCCGCCGGCGGGCCAGCACCACCCAGGCGCCGATCAGGCCGTAGACGACACCGGAGGCGCCGAGGGACGGCTGGTTCGGCGCCGCGACGAGGTACGCGAGCGTGGAACCCGACAGCCCCGAGAGCAGGCACAGCGCCGCGTACCGGGCCCGGCCGAGCTCCGGTTCCACGATCCCGCCGATCACCCACAGGCCGAGCACGTTGAAGAGGATGTGCCAGACCTCCTCGTGCAGGACGGTCGCGGTCAGGAGCCGGTACCACTCCCCGTCCGCGACCCCCACGACCTCCCCGAGGAAGGGGTTGAAGGCGTAGCCGATGAGCACGAGCTGGTCGACGAGCCGCTCGCCGGCCACCAGGACGGCGAGGTAGACCGCCAGGTTGATCCCCACGAGGATCTTGGTGACGAACCGGTCGTCGGCGGCCACCCGCCCGCCCGCGAGCGTCCGGGGCTGATTGGCGTCCGCCGCGTGCCCGGTCCCCGAACCGTTGCGCACGCAGTCGGGGCACTGGAATCCGACGGAGGCGGAGATCATGCACTCCGGGCAGATCGGCTTCTCGCAGCGGGCGCAGCGGATGCCGGTCTCGGTGCCGGGGTGGCGGTAGCAGTGCGGGAGACCGGACTGCGGGTCCATGGGCGGGGTCCGTCCCTTCCGCGTCAGCGCTTCTCGATCACCACGGAACGGATGACGACGTCCTCCAGCGGACGCTCGGTACGCGGGTCGGTCTCCACGGCGGCGATCGCGTCCACGACCGCGCGGCTCTCCTGGCCGACGACCTCGCCGAAGATGGTGTGCTTGCGGTTGAGCCAGGTCGCGGGGCCGACCGTGATGAAGAACTGCGAACCGTTGGTGCCCGGGCCGGCGTTCGCCATGGCCAGCAGATAGGGCCGGTCGAAGAAGAGTTCGGGGTGGAACTCGTCGCCGAACTCGTAACCCGGGCCGCCCGTGCCGTTCCCGAGCGGGTCGCCGCCCTGGATCATGAAGCCCTTGATCACGCGGTGGAAGACCGTTCCGTCGTACAGCGGGTCGGTGGAGACCTCGCCGGTCGCCGGGTGGGTCCACTCCCGCTCGCCCGAGGCGAGTTCGACGAAATTCCTGACCGTCTTCGGTGCGTGGAACGGCAGGAGCCGCATCTCGATGTCGCCCGCGCTGGTCTTGAGGATCGCGTAGAGCTGCTCGGCCACGGTCCGCCTTCCGTCCCTGTTCACGCCGCGTCACAGCGGCTGGGGTCAGGCAGCCGGCGTCACGTCGGGTCACTCACATCCGTCTCTGGCGTGTCCGATCCTCGCATGCCCCGGATGCCCGCCCCACATGCCGGACCTGACTCAGGGGGGCATGATTCCGAAAAGGATGGAAAGGCGAAAACCCGACATGGTCGCCACCGAGGAGGAGGAGTCCTGTGACCCGCATGGACAGCGTGCGCGCCGCGACAGATTCGGCGAAGGAGAGCGTTCTGCACGCCGCGGAAGTGGTGGCGCCGTACGCAGGCACGGCCAAGGAGCAAGCCGCGCAGTACGCGCAGGAGGCGCGCTCGCGGCTGGCGCCGAAGGTGTCGACGGCCGCTCGGCAGGCCCGTGTTCAGGCACGTGCGCAGTACGTCGCGCGAGTCGCACCGCACGTGCCGCCGCGGGTCGACGCGGCCGCGCAGCGCGCTGCGGCCCGGACCCGTGAAGCCGCCCGTCAGGCAGCCGATTACACCGTTCCGCGCGTCGAGCACGCGGTCGCCGCGACCGGTCCCGTACTGGAGGAGGCCGGGTCGCGTTCGACGGCGGCCTGGGCCGCGCTGCGCGGTCAGGTGTCGCCGAAGGACATCCAGAAGCTCGTGAACAAGCACCGTCGTCGCGCGAGGGCCGGACGGTTCGCCAAGGGCCTCGCGGTCTTCGGTGTGCTGGCCGGCGGCGCGTACGCCGCCTGGAAGTGGTGGGACAAGCAGGCCAATCCCGACTGGCTGGTCGAGCCGCCCGCTCCGACCGAGGTGGACGAGGGCTCCGTCCTGGCGTCGGTCGACGGCAGCGGTCCCACCCTCTCGCCCGAGGTGGAGGCCAAGGAGGCCGAAGCCGAGGCGGAGGCGGAGTCCGAGCCCGGGACCACGGGGGGCGACGAGCGCCGCTGACCGCGGGACGGGGTTCCTGCCGGGTACATCGAGTTCCGTGTCGCACGCGTGGGGCCGTACGGGTTCGGTCGTACGAGGTGCGTTGCGGGGTCCGTACGGGACGCGTACGGCTTCAGTCGTAGGGACCCTGCGGGTTCTGGCGGTCCTGAGGGGACTGCCGGGCCTGCGGGTTCTGCGGTCCTGAGGGGACTGCCGGGCCTGCGGGTCGTGCGGGCCTCTGTGGGTGCCGCGGTCGTCCTGCGCCTGCGGGGTCCGGCCGGTCCATGGTCCGTACCGCGCTGAGCGAGGTCGGGCCGGACGCCGTGCCGGTGGTGCGGGCGGGAACGGACGAGCCGTCTGCCCGCGCCCTACGCCGCGGTGGCGAGCGCCGACCGCGTCAGCGCGGCGGGGTCGCTCGCGACCGGACCGGCCTTCGGCACGCGGCGGACGGAGGGCGAGGCGCCGTGGGCCTCGGCCCGGATGCGCTGCTTGATCGTGGGCGGCAGGGACCGCAGGGCGGCCGGCGACCACCGGTGGGTCCGTGGTGCCGGTACGGAGGCCCGGGTGGCGCGCTCCCGGGTCGGCTCGGCGGCCGGAGCGGCGCCGGCCGGGTCGTCGGGCTGCTGGACGGCGGGCTGCCGC
>NZ_JAPSIW010000464.1 GCF_031178505.1 Streptomyces sp.
CTCCGACCACCGGTGGGTGCTGCCGATGGCCGCCCTCCTCGGGCCCGTGATGGTCCTCGTCGCCGATGTCGCGGGCCGGATCGTGTTCCCGCCCGGCGAGGTCCCGGCCGGCGTGATGACCGCGCTGGTCGGCGTGCCGTTCCTGGTCACCCTGGTGCGCCGGAAGGCGGTGCCCGCGTGACCGCCCCCGCCGCCACCGCCACCGCCGGGAAGCGGGCCGCCGTCCGCCCGGCCGGGTACGGACTCGTCCGCGCCGGCCGGACCTCCTTCCTGGTCCACCGGCGCTCGGCCGCCGTCGCCACGGGCCTGCTGCTGCTCCTGGCCGCCGCCTCCGTCGCGTACCTCTGCGTCGGGGAGCGGTTCGTCGAGCCCGCCGAGGTCGTACGGGTGCTGCTCGGGCAGGACTCGCCGGCCGCCTTCGTGGTGGAGGAGCTGCGCGCGCCCCGGCTCGTCGTCGCCCTCGCCGTGGGCGCGGCCTTCGGCGTCGCGGGCGCCCTCATCCAGACCGTGGCCCGCAACCCGCTCGCCTCCCCCGACATCATCGGCATCAGCCAGGGCGCCGGGGCGTTCACCGTCGCCGCGATGACCTTCGGCCTCACCTCGTACACGGCGCTGCCCTACCTGTCGATCGCGGGCGGCGTCCTCGCCTCGGCGCTCGTGTACGTGTTCGCCTGGCGCGGCGGGCTGCACGCGACCCGCTTCGTGCTCATCGGCATCGGCTTCGCCATCGCCCTGCGGTCCCTGACGACCCTGTTCATGACCAAGGGCGACTACCTGGTGGCCCAGCAGGCGCAGATCTGGATGACCGGCTCCCTCAACGGTCGCGGCTGGGACGAGTCCGCCCCGATCCGCTGGACGCTCCTGATCACGCTGCCCGCCGTGCTGTGGGCGGCCCGCGCCCAGCGGACGGTCTCCCTGGACGACTCCACGGCGACCGCCCTCGGCGTGCGGCTGGGACGGGTACGGCTCGGGCTCGTCGCCGTCGGTGTCGTCCTCGCGTCGGTCGCCACGGGCGTCGCCGGACCGGTCGACTTCGTGGCGCTCCTCGCCCCGCAGGTCGCCCGGCGCATGACACGGACCGCGCAGATCCCGCTGCTGTGCTCGGCGCTCACGGGCGCGGCGGTCGTGGTCCTCGCCGACCTGCTCGGCAGGCGGCTGTTCTCGCCGGTCGAACTGCCGGTGGGTGTCCTCACGGCGGCGGTCGGCGCCCCGTATCTGATCTGGCTCATCGTCCGGAGCCGCACCGCAGGAGGCAAGGCGTGAGTGATCCGGTTCCCGGTACGAAGGGCGGCGCGGGTACGGCGGGCGGCGGCCGGCTGGCCGCGCGCGGGCTGACCCTCGCCTACGAGGACCGCACGGTCGTCCACGAGCTGGACCTGGCGATCCCCGACGGCAAGGTCACGGTGATCGTCGGCCCGAACGCCTGCGGCAAGTCCACCACCCTGCGGGCACTCGGCCGGCTCCTGCGGCCCGCCGGCGGGGCGGTGCTCCTCGACGGCCGGGAACTCGCCCGGCTGCCCACCAAGCGGATCGCCCGCGCGATCGGCCTGCTGCCGCAGACGCCGGTCGCGCCCGAGGCGATCACCGTCGCCGATCTGGTCTCCCGGGGCCGCCAGCCGCACCAGGCCTGGTGGAAGCAGTGGTCGGAGGAGGACGAGCGGGCGGTCGTCGAGGCCATGGAACGCACGGACGTGGCCGCGCTCGCCGACCGGTCCGTGGACGAGCTGTCGGGCGGACAGCGCCAGCGCGTCTGGATCGCGATGGCCCTGGCCCAGGAGACGGACCTGCTGCTCCTGGACGAACCGACCACCTATCTGGACATCGCCCACCAGGTGGAGGTGCTCGACCTGGTGCGCCGGCTCAACCGGGTGCGCGGCCGGACGGTCGTCGTCGTCCTGCACGACCTGAACCAGGCCGCCCGGTACGCCGACCACCTCGTCGCCATGAAGGAGGGCCGGATCGTGGCGGAGGGCCCGCCCGGCGCCATCGTCACGGCGGATCTGGTGCGCGAGGTCTTCGGCCTGGACGCGGTCGTCGTCCCGGACCCGGTGACCGGATCACCGCTGGTGGTGCCGGGCGCGCCGTGGCGGGCGGACACGGGCGCGGAGGCGACGGTCACGGGCTGACGCGGGGCGTGCCGGAGCGGTCGTGCACCCGGGGCCAACGCCCTGCCGGCCCGGCGCGGGGCGCGGACCGCAAGCGCTCCGGCCGGCGGGCGCTCCGGGGGACGCCCGGACGCGGCCGCCATGGGCGGAGGTCCGGAGGACCGCTCACCCCCGGGGTGTCGGCCGCGCCGGGGCCCGTCAGTGTCTGCGCGAGCGCCAGATCAGGAAGAGGGCCGAGGCGACGGCCGCGCCGCGCAGGACCCACGGCCAGGTCTCGCCGATCGCCGCGCCCATGGCCTCGCCGCCCTGCGCGAGCGGGGCGCCCCAGCGGCCGTCGACGCGGCCCCACAGCCAGGCGATCCCGCCCGCCACGGCGAGGCCCGGCAGGACCAGGACGGCGGTCCTGGTCTCGGCGGGCGTGAGGCGGCGGGAGGCGTACGCGAGGAGCCAGCCGGCCGCGAGGGCGAGGAGCGAGCCGAAGGCGGCCCCGCCGAGGAGGAGCAGGGCGGCGAGAAGGAGGAAGGGGTTCGCGAGGAGCGGGCGGCCCCGGGCGGCCTCCACGGCCACCGCGCCCGCCGCCGGCGCGTCGTCCCCGACTGCCTCCGGGCCCCCGGCGGGCCGGCGCCGGCGCAGCAGCCGGGAGAGCCGGCGCCACTTCCCCCCGCCGTCCTCCTCCGGGTCCCGCGACTCCTCCTCGTCCTCCTCCGGGACCGGCGGCGCGAAGAGTTCGGGGGCCTCGATGCCGCCGAAGAAGCCGGGCGGCAGTGCCTCCGGTTCGCCGGCCCGCCACCAGTCCGTCTCTCCGTCGGCGGCGGGACCGCCGTCCTCGTCCGCCGGCGCCCCGCCCGTACGCGGGCGGGGGACGGACGCCTTCGTCATCTCCGGGCCGGGGGCGGGCGCCTTGTCCTCCGGGCTGTCCGGACGGCCGTCCGTGCCGTCGGGACGTCCCCGCTCGCTGTCCGGTCCGTCCGTCCTGCCCACGCGGTCCACGACCTCGTCCGGCGTGCCGAGCGCGCCGAGGATGCCCCGTACCGCCGCCGGGTTCCGACCGCTCCGCCCGGCGCGCCGCCGGTCGATCTCGTCCCGGAGCTCCGACACGAGGCGCGCCCGGTCGCTCGCGGGCAGATGGCGCCGCTGCGCCACGTCGCCCACCCGGCTCAGATAGTCGAAGACCAACTGGTCGCTCTCGATGCCCATGCTGCCCCTCCACGGCCCGTGCGCCCGCTACGCGTCGACGGTAGCGCCTGCGTGCGCCCGATCAGGGGCTAACGTGGTGCGGATGGGGATCGGCGAGCTCGACCGGGAGGCGCACGTGCCGGAAGGACGTCCCGAGGGGAACGGCGCCACCGCGCCGCCGCGCACGCTCGCGGAAGCGCTGCGCGCGCGGGGCGACGAAGGGCTCGCCGCGCTCCTGCGTGCCCGCCCCGACCTGCTGTCGCCGGTCCCGAACGACCTGACGCAGCTCGCCACCCGCGCCGGCACGCGCGGCTCGGTCGTCCGCGCCCTGGAGCGGCTCGACCGGTTCGCGCTCCAGACGGCCGAGGCGCTGGCCGTGGCCCCGGACCCCGCCGCGTACCCCGTCCTCCTCGCCCTGCTCACCGGCGACGAGGGCGACGCGGAGATCGAGGCCGCGCTGCCCGGCGCGGTCGCGCTGCTGCGCGAACAGGCGCTGGTGTGGGGCGAGGACGACCGGCTGCGGCTGGTGCGGACCGCGCGGGAGCTGCTCGCGCCCTCGCCGCAGCACCCCTCCCCCACCGGCCTCGGGCCGACGGTCGCCGAGGCGACGTCCGGCATGTCGCCGGGCCGGGTGCAGGAGCTCCTCGCCGCGGCCGGGCTGCCCGCGACGCACGACCCCGTCTCGGCGGTCGCCGCCCTCACGGAACTCTTCACGCACCGGACGCGGATGGGCGCGCTCCTGGACACCGCCCCGCCGGAGGCCCTCGCGGTCCTGGACCGGCTGGTGTGGGGTCCGCCGTACGGCGAGGTGACGGCCGACCCGGCCCCGCCGGTGCGCTGGCTGCGGGACCGGGGGCTGCTGCTTCCGGTGTCTCCGCGGACGATGGTGCTGCCGCGCGAGGTGGCGCTGCACCTGCGGGGCGGGCGGGTGCACCGGCACCCGGAGCCGGTGCCGCCGCGTCCGGCGGTGCTGCGCGAGTACCGTCCCCAGGTGGTGGACAGCGCCGCCGCCGGACAGGCCTACGCGGCGCTCGCCACGGTCGAGGAGCTGCTGAAGTCCTGGGACCGGGGCGGCCCGCCGGTGCTGCGCGCGGGCGGTCTGGCCGTACGGGACCTCAAGCGGACCGCCGCCGCCCTGGACGTGACCGAGCCGGTGGCCGCGTTCTGGCTGGAGCTCTGCCACGGCGCGGGGCTGCTCGCCTCGGACGGCGAGGCGGACGAGCGGTACGCGCCGACCCCCGCCTACGACGACTGGCTCGACCTGCCGCCCGCCGAGCGCTGGGCGCGGCTCGTCACCGCCTGGCTCACCGCGACCCGCACCTCCGGCCTGGTCGGCGGGCAGGACGCGCGCGGCCGGACCCTGTCGGCGCTCGGCCCCGACCTGGACCGGGCACCCGCCCCGGAGGTCCGCCACCGGGTCCTCACCCTCCTCGCGGCGCTGCCGCCGGGCTCCGCCGCCGACCCGGGGACGGTGCTCGCGCGGCTGGCCTGGGAGCGGCCCCTGCGGAGCGCGGGCGCGGCGGCCGCGGCGGGCCCCGGCGGGGGCCGGGCCGCCTCCGGCGCCCCTCAGGAGCCGGGCGGCCGGCAGCAGGGCCCGTACGGCTCCGGCGGCCACGGCGCACCGCCGTACGGCTCGCACGGGCCCGCGGGGCACGGCCCGGGCGGTCCCGCACCCGACCTGCGGGCCCGGATCGCCCGGTGGACGCTGGAGGAGGCCGAGCTGCTCGGGATCACCGGGCGCGGTGCCCTCTCCACCCCGGCCCGCGCCCTGCTGAACCTGCCGCTCGCCGAGGCCGCCGACCCCGCCGGCCACGCGGGCGAGGTCGAGCTGTCGGTCGCCGCCGAGCGCGCGGCGGAGCTCCTGGCGCCGCTGCTGCCGGAACCCGTCGACCACGTCCTGCTCCAGGCCGACCTGACCGCCGTCGCGCCCGGCCCGCTGCTGCGTCCGCTCGCCGACGCGCTCGCCGTCCTGGCGGACGTGGAATCGAAGGGTGGCGCCACGGTGTACCGGTTCACGCCCGGTTCCGTACGGCGTGCCCTGGACACCGGCCGCACCGCCTCCGACCTGCACGACTTCCTCGCCGCGCACTCCCGCACGCCCGTTCCGCAGCCGCTCGCCTACCTGATCGACGACGTGGCGCGGAAGCACGGCCACCTGCGGGTCGGCGCGGCCTCCGCGTACGTGCGCTGCGACGACGACACCCTCCTCGGCGAGATCCTCGCCGACCGGCGCTCCGCCTCCCTGCGGCTGCGCCGCCTCGCCCCGACCGTGCTGGCCGCGCAGGCCGATCCGGCGGCGCTGCTCGACGGGCTGCGGGCCATGGGGTACGCGCCGGCGGCCGAGTCCGCCGAGGGCGACGTCCTGATCACCCGCGCCGACGCGTACCGCACCCCGGCCCGTACGGCCCCGGTGC
>NZ_JAPSIW010000465.1 GCF_031178505.1 Streptomyces sp.
GCCTGCCCATGTGGAGGTGTATGTGCCCCCGCGCTCGCGGTTCGATCAGGCCCTTACGGTAGCCTTCCCGGCTGGGTCCGCGCCCCCTCGGCGCCGCCCCGGTCCCGCGTCGAGAACCCCCTCCGCGTGCTGTGCGGCGCCGCGACACGCTGGGGGTGTCGAAGCACTCTCAACCCAAGATCTAGTGGTTGGATGGCACCGGCCGCCCAGGGATAGTGGTCCCGGTCTTCCGGGGCCCCTCGCATCGCCTATGCTGGTGGTCGCTTCGCGGGGCCCTTGACGGGTGGCGCGAGGCTTGTCAGTCGTGCCAAGAAGGAGGGTCGGAACCAATGCACTGCCCCTTCTGCAGGCACCCCGACAGCCGGGTCGTCGACAGTCGCACCACCGACGACGGCACGTCGATCCGACGCCGCCGCCAGTGCCCCGACTGCTCCCGCCGTTTCACGACGGTGGAGACGTGCTCGCTCATGGTGGTGAAGCGGTCCGGTGTCACCGAGCCCTTCAGCCGTACCAAGGTCATCTCCGGCGTCCGCAAGGCCTGCCAGGGGCGACCGGTCACCGAGGACGCCCTCGCCAAGCTCGGCCAGCGGGTCGAGGAGGCGGTGCGCGCCACCGGGAGCGCCGAGCTGACCACCCACGACGTGGGGCTGGCCATTCTCGGCCCGCTGCAGGAGCTCGACCTCGTCGCGTACCTGCGCTTCGCGTCCGTGTACAAGGCTTTCGACAGCCTCGAAGACTTCGAGGCCGCCATCGCGGAACTCCGCGAGCGGCCTCCCGCTGAGAACCGTGGGACCGGCGCGACCCCCGAGGTCCCCGTTCCCGCCACCCCCGCCGACTGACGGCGGGCCGGGCCGACGAGGGCCCGCCACCGGCCGCCGCGCGGTCGTGGACAGACGTGCCCCGAGCGTCCCGACCGGCGCTCGTGGCTCCAGCAGTACAAATGGCAGTACAGAAGACGGTGCCTTGGGATTATCTGGGCGCCAAAGGGTGTTTTGCCCGTATATGGGAGGCGGCATGACAGAGACGGCGAGCGGCCCGGCACGTGGTTCCCGCACCAAGGGAACCAAGGCGGCGAGCAAGGGCCTGCGGATCGAGCGCATCCACACCACCCCCGGCGTACATCCGTACGACGAGGTGAACTGGGAACGCCGTGACGTCGTCATGACCAACTGGCGCGACGGCTCGATCAACTTCGAGCAGCGTGGCGTCGAGTTCCCCGACTTCTGGTCGGTGAACGCGGTCAACATCGTCACCAGCAAGTACTTCCGCGGGGCCGTCGGCACCCCGCAGCGCGAGACCGGCCTCAAGCAGCTGATCGACCGCATCGTGAAGACCTACCGCAAGGCCGGGGAGGACCACAGCTACTTCGCCTCGCCGGCCGACGCCGAGATCTTCGAGCACGAGCTGGCCTACGCCCTCCTGCACCAGATCTTCAGCTTCAACTCCCCGGTCTGGTTCAACGTCGGCACGCCCCAGCCGCAGCAGGTCTCCGCCTGCTTCATCCTGTCCGTCGACGACTCCATGGAGTCGATCCTCGACTGGTACAAGGAAGAGGGCATGATCTTCAAGGGCGGCTCCGGCGCCGGCCTGAACCTCTCCCGCATCCGCTCCTCCAAGGAGCTCCTCTCCTCCGGCGGCAACGCCTCGGGCCCCGTCTCCTTCATGCGCGGTGCCGACGCCTCCGCCGGAACGATCAAGTCGGGCGGCGCCACCCGCCGGGCCGCCAAGATGGTCATCCTCGACGTCGACCACCCCGACATCGAGGACTTCATCGAGACCAAGGTCAAGGAGGAGGAGAAGATCCGCGCGCTGCGCGACGCGGGCTTCGACATGGACCTGGGCGGTGACGACATCACGTCCGTCCAGTACCAGAACGCCAACAACTCCGTCCGCGTGAACGACGAGTTCATGAAGGCTGTCGAGTCCGGCGGCAAGTTCGGCCTGCGCGCCCGCATGACCGGCGAGGTCATCGAGGAGGTCGACGCCAAGTCGCTCTTCCGCAAGATGGCCGAGGCCGCCTGGGCCTGCGCCGACCCGGGCATCCAGTACGACGACACGATCAACCACTGGCACACCTGCCCCGAGTCCGGCCGCATCAACGGCTCGAACCCGTGCAGCGAGTACATGCACCTGGACAACACGTCCTGCAACCTCGCCTCGCTGAACCTGATGAAGTTCCTCAAGGACGACGGCAAGGGCAACCAGTCCTTCGAGGTCGAGCGCTTCGCCAAGGTCGTCGAGCTCGTCATCACCGCGATGGACATCTCCATCTGCTTCGCCGACTTCCCCACCGAGAAGATCGGCGAGAACACCCGCGCCTTCCGCCAGCTCGGCATCGGCTACGCCAACCTCGGCGCCCTGCTGATGGCCACCGGCCACGCGTACGACTCCGACGGCGGCCGCGCCCTCGCCGGCGCCATCACCTCCCTGATGACCGGCACCTCCTACCGGCGCTCCGCCGAGCTCGCCGCGGTGGTCGGTCCGTACGACGGCTACGCCCGCAACGCCGAGCCGCACCAGCGCGTCATGAAGCAGCACGCCGACGCCAACGGCAAGGCCGTCCGCGTGGACGACCTGGACACCCCGATCTGGGCCGCCGCCACGGAGGCCTGGCAGGACGTGATCCGCCTCGGCGCCAAGAACGGCTTCCGCAACTCCCAGGCCTCGGTCATCGCCCCCACCGGCACCATCGGTCTCGCGATGTCCTGCGACACCACCGGTCTGGAGCCCGACCTCGCCCTGGTCAAGTTCAAGAAGCTCGTCGGCGGCGGCTCGATGCAGATCGTCAACGGCACCGTCCCGCAGGCCCTGCGCCGCCTGGGCTACCAGGAGGAGCAGATCGAGGCGATCGTCGCCCACATCGCCGAGCACGGCAACGTGATCGACGCCCCCGGCCTGAAGACCGAGCACTACGAGGTCTTCGACTGCGCCATGGGCGAGCGCTCCATCTCCGCGATGGGCCACGTCCGCATGATGGCCGCCATCCAGCCCTGGATCTCGGGCGCCCTGTCCAAGACGGTCAACATGCCGGAGACGGCGACCGTCGAGGAGGTCGAGGAGATCTACTTCGAGGCCTGGAAGATGGGCGTCAAGGCGCTCGCGATCTACCGCGACAACTGCAAGGTCGGCCAGCCGCTCTCCGCCAAGAAGAAGGAGGAGGAGAAGGCCGAGGTCACCGCGAAGTCCGAGGCGACGATCCGCGAGGCCGTCGAGAAGGTCGTCGAGTACCGCCCCGTCCGCAAGCGCCTCCCCAAGGGCCGCCCGGGGATCACCACCTCCTTCACCGTCGGTGGCGCCGAGGGCTACATGACCGCCAACTCCTACCCGGACGACGGTCTCGGCGAGGTCTTCCTGAAGATGTCCAAGCAGGGTTCGACGCTCGCGGGCATGATGGACGCCTTCTCCATCGCCGTCTCCGTCGGCCTCCAGTACGGCGTCCCGCTGGAGACCTACGTCTCGAAGTTCACCAACATGCGCTTCGAGCCGGCCGGCATGACGGACGACCCGGACGTGCGGATGGCGCAGTCGATCGTCGACTACATCTTCCGCCGCCTGGCGCTGGACTTCCTCCCCTTCGAGACCCGCTCCGCCCTCGGCATCCACTCGGCCGAGGAGCGCCAGCGCCACCTGGAGACCGGTTCGTACGAGCCGGCGGAGGAGGACGTGGACGTCGAGGGCCTGGCCCAGTCCGCGCCCCGCGCCCAGGAGCTGAAGGCCGTCGCCGCCCCGGCCGCCCCCAAGGCCGAGGTGCCCGCCCCGAAGCAGGCCCACACCTCCGCGGAGCTCGTGGAGATGCAGCTCGGCATCAGCGCCGACGCTCCGCTCTGCTTCTCCTGCGGTACGAAGATGCAGCGGGCCGGCTCCTGCTACATCTGCGAGGGCTGCGGCTCCACCAGCGGCTGCAGCTGATCCGCCCGTAGGTGAGTGAAGGGGCGCCGGCCCTCGGCCGGCGCCCCTTCCGCCGTGTCACCGCCCCCGCTCGTACGGCGGCACGGCGGAGGGACGGGTCAGGCGCCGGCCACTCCGAGGAGGGCGGCGAACTCGCCCGGGTCCGCGTCGAAGCCCCGGCGCAGCGGCCGGTACGACCAGCCGTCCGTACCGTCCCGCGTGAACTCCACGATCGTCGCCGACCGGGCCTCGGCGAACTCGGCGAAGTCGTGCGCCAGGAGCTCGGTGTACCCCTCGCTCACCCGCACGCTCGCGCCGGTTGTGCCGCCGAACGTGAGCCGACCGCCGCCCTGCTGTATCGCCACCCCCACCACCACGCGCGTGTAGCGCGGCGCCAGCCGCTCCAGCTCCAGCGTCATCGCCTCGTCGTAGCCGAAGCCCTGCCCCGTACGGCTGTCGCGGTGCAGGGTGATCGTGCCGTCCGGCGACCGGCTGCCGAAGTGCACCAGATAGTCCGGCGTCCCGTACGGATCGTCCGACGTGAAGACCCCGGCGATCAGATCCAGGTCGTGCGCCGGCGCACCGGCCCGCGCCGGGTCCCACCGGAGCGTCACCTCGATCTTGCCGACCCCCTTGTTCAGCCCGCTCACGATGCCTCCCCTCCCACCCGCGCCGCCGCGGGTGGCTCTCCACGAACCCTCGCCCCACTCCCATGCCCCGGGACGGGGGCTTCTCCGTTCATGGTGTCACGGGGGTCCGACAGAACACCGGGGCTTGTGGCGGAGATTGCCCCTCCGGAAGGCCGGGCAGCCGGATCTCGACGTTCGAATGGCGTGATCCCGGAGGGTCTGCCGGGGTGTGCCCCGGAGCCGTACGATGGCGCGGTGCTGGTCAAGTGGATTCGCTGCACCGTGGTGGACCGTCGTGGTTTCGAGCGGGGGCAGCGGAAATGGGCGGGGCTGCTCGGCGAACCGGGGTTCCGGGGGCAGGGCGGCGGCTGGAGCCGGTCGCGGCCGGATGTCGCCCATGTCTTCGCCTTCTGGGAGAGCCGCGCCTTCTACGACTCCTTCATGGCCCGCTCCCACGACCGGCTGGCGGCAACGCAGGCCGGCACCTTCAAGGACGGGCAGGTCAAGCTGTTCGACCACCGTTTCGACGTGAAGACGGGTTTCGAGCCCCGCTTCGCCGACGCCGACGTCGCACGCGTGGCCCACTGCCGGATCCACCCGGAACGGGCGGAGCACTTCGCCCTCATGCAGGAGAAGGTGTGGAATCCGGCCATGGCCGGCTCGCCCGGCATGCTGAGGGGCCTCTTCGGCGAGGCGCCGGGCAGCGAGTTCCTCGTGCTGTCGCTGTGGGAGTCGGCCGCCGAGCACGGCAAGTACCGGGCGGAGCGGGTGGAGCGGCTCGGCCTGCGGGCCCGGACGGAGGCCGACGTGGCCGCGCTGACCGGTGACGTGGTGCGCCTGGAACCGTCCTGGACGGTCTGACCGAGCCGGTCGAACAGCGGCCCTCTAGGGTCGGGGTATGGCACGACCGCGGCGCATCGTTCTCGTACGGCACGGAGAATCGGAGGGCAATGCCGATGACACGGTGTACGAAAGGGAGCCGGACCACGCCCTGCGGCTGACCCCGGCCGGGCTGCGGCAGGCCGAGGAGACGGGGGAGTGGCTCAGGGACCTCTTCGGCGAGGACCGGGTGAGCGTCTACGTGTCGCCGTACCGCCGCACCCACGAGACCCTCCAGGCCTTCCGCCTCCCCGCCGACCGGGTGCGGGTGCGCGAGGAGCCGCGCCTGCGG
>NZ_JAPSIW010000466.1 GCF_031178505.1 Streptomyces sp.
CCGGCGGCACGATCTCCAGGTCCACGCCGTCGTTGATCCAGCGGGTGCGGACGCCGATGGAGTTCAGCACCTCCAGGAGGCGGAAGACCTCCTCGATGCGGGCGACGCGGCGCAGGACGGTGCGGCCCTTGTTGAGCAGGGAGGCGCAGAGCAGCGCGACACAGGCGTTCTTGCTCGTCTTGACGTCGATGGAGCCGGAGAGGCGGCGGCGGCCCACGACGCGCAGGTGCATGGGGCCGGAGTAGCCGAGGGACACGATCTCGCTGTCGAGGGCTTCACCGATGCGGGCGATCATCTCAAGGCTGATGTTCTGGTTGCCGCGTTCGATCCGGTTGACGGCGCTCTGGCTGGTGGCCAATGCTTCGGCGAGCTGCGTCTGCGTCCAGCCGCGGTGCTGGCGGGCGTCACGGATGAGCTTGCCGATACGTACGAGGTAGTCGTCTGCCATGGCGTCACGTTATCTCAGATATGAGATGAAGCGATCATCAGGGTGGTTCATCCGGGTGGCGTGTCGTGCGCGATCGGGTGGCGCGGTTCGTACAGGGGCAGTTCGGTGCCGCTCGGCAGCCGTACCGCCGCCAGGAGGCCCCACCCCTGGTCGCTGATGGGCCGTGAGATGTGCGCGCCCCGGTCCTCCAGGGTCGTGAGCGTGGCCGTGATGTCGTCGCACATGAGGTAGACCTCGTGCTGCGGCTCGCCCTCCGTGGGGTGCACCGCGATCTCGGCCGGCGGCAGCCGGAAGATCAGCCAGCCGCGCCCGGCGTCCACGTGGTCGAAGCCGACGACGTCCTTGAGGAAGTCGCGGTCGGCCTCGGCGTCCCGGGTGTAGAGAATCACATGCGCGCCGCTGAACATGATCCGATCCTCGGCCCGCCCCGAGGTGTCGGCAATCCCTCCGCGTCCGTCCGGGTTCGTCCCGCTCTGGCGCCGCGCGGTCCGGCTCCACCTCCCGCGCGCCCGCCGCGCGGGCGGAGAACGCGCGCGGCCGGGCATGACCGGACGCCGGGGATGCACTAGAGTTATCTCGACATCGAGATAACTGCTTACGGCGCACTGCGGCCGCCTGCCCGGTAAGGGTTACCTAACTTAGCCTTACCTTAGCGGATCGGCGAGGAGTCGTGGCGGCAGCATGACGGTAGTACGCGCACTTTGATGAAGGAGACTGTCGTGTCGGCGAACAGCTTCGACGCCCGCAGCACGCTGCGCGTGGGCGACGAGTCGTACGAGATCTTCCGCCTGGACAAGGTGGAGGGCTCGGCCCGGCTCCCCTACAGCCTGAAGGTTCTGCTGGAGAACCTGCTCCGCACCGAGGACGGCGCGAACATCACCGCCGACCACATCCGCGCCCTGGGCAACTGGGACTCGCAGGCCCAGCCGAGCCAGGAGATCCAGTTCACGCCGGCCCGCGTGATCATGCAGGACTTCACCGGTGTGCCCTGTGTCGTCGACCTCGCCACCATGCGCGAGGCCGTCAAGGAGCTCGGCGGCGACCCGGCGAAGATCAACCCGCTGGCCCCGGCCGAGCTGGTCATCGACCACTCCGTCATCGCCGACAAGTTCGGCACCAAGGAAGCCTTCGGCCAGAACGTCGAGCTGGAGTACGGCCGCAACAAGGAGCGCTACCAGTTCCTGCGCTGGGGCCAGACCGCCTTCGACGAGTTCAAGGTCGTCCCGCCCGGCACCGGCATCGTCCACCAGGTGAACATCGAGCACCTGGCCCGCACCGTCATGGTCCGGGGCGGCCAGGCGTACCCCGACACCCTCGTCGGCACCGACTCCCACACCACCATGGTCAACGGCCTCGGTGTGCTCGGCTGGGGCGTCGGCGGCATCGAGGCCGAGGCCGCCATGCTCGGCCAGCCGGTCTCCATGCTCATCCCGCGCGTCGTCGGCTTCAAGCTGACCGGTGAGCTGCCCGCCGGCACCACCGCCACCGACCTGGTGCTGACCATCACCGAGATGCTCCGCAAGCACGGTGTCGTCGGCAAGTTCGTCGAGTTCTACGGCGAGGGTGTGGCGGCGACGAGCCTCGCCAACCGCGCCACCATCGGCAACATGTCGCCGGAGTTCGGTTCCACCGCCGCCATCTTCCCGATCGACGGCGAGACCCTGAACTACCTCAAGCTCACCGGCCGCTCCGAGCAGCAGGTCGCGCTCGTCGAGGCGTACGCCAAGGAGCAGGGCCTCTGGCTCGACCCGGCCGCCGAGCCCGACTTCTCCGAGAAGCTGGAGCTCGACCTCTCCACCGTCGTCCCGTCGATCGCCGGCCCGAAGCGCCCGCAGGACCGCATCGTCCTCGCCAACGCCGCCGCGCAGTTCGCCCAGGACGTCCGCAACTACGTGGACGACGTCGACGAGGCGGGCAAGGAGTCGTTCCCGGCCTCCGACGCCCCGGCCAACACGCCGAACGGCGCCCCGTCGAAGCCGGTCACCGTCACCGCCCCCGACGGCTCGACGTACGAGATCGACCACGGCGCCGTCACCGTCGCCGCGATCACCTCCTGCACCAACACCTCGAACCCGTACGTCATGGTCGCCGCCGCGCTCGTCGCGAAGAAGGCCGTGGAGAAGGGCCTGACCCGCAAGCCGTGGGTCAAGACCACCCTCGCCCCGGGCTCGAAGGTCGTCACCGACTACTTCGACAAGGCGGGCCTCACCCCGTACCTCGACAAGGTCGGCTTCAACCTCGTCGGCTACGGCTGCACCACCTGCATCGGCAACTCCGGCCCGCTGCCGGAGGAGGTCTCCAAGGCCGTCAACGACCACGACCTCGCGGTCACCTCGGTCCTCTCCGGCAACCGGAACTTCGAGGGCCGTATCAACCCCGACGTCAAGATGAACTACCTGGCCTCCCCGCCGCTGGTCGTCGCGTACGCCATCGCGGGCTCCATGAAGGTGGACATCACCAAGGACGCCCTCGGTGTCGACCAGGACGGCAAGCCGGTCTACCTGGCGGACATCTGGCCCTCCGAGGCCGAGGTGAACGACGTCGTCGCCAACGCCATCGGCGAGGACATGTTCAACAAGTCCTACCAGGACGTCTTCGCGGGTGACGCCCAGTGGCAGGCGCTGCCGATCCCGACCGGCAACACCTTCGAGTGGGACCCGCAGTCCACCTACGTCCGCAAGCCCCCGTACTTCGAGGGCATGACGATGGAGACCACCCCGGTCACCGACATCACCGGCGCGCGCGTGCTGGCGAAGCTCGGCGACTCGGTCACCACCGACCACATCTCCCCGGCCGGTGCCATCAAGGCCGACACCCCGGCCGGCCAGTACCTCACCGAGCACGGTGTGGAGCGTCGTGACTTCAACTCCTACGGCTCGCGCCGTGGCAACCACGAGGTCATGATCCGCGGCACGTTCGCCAACATCCGCCTGCGCAACCAGATCGCGCCGGGCACCGAGGGCGGCTACACCCGCGACTTCACGCAGGAGGGCGGCCCGGTCTCCTTCATCTACGACGCCTCCCGCAACTACATCGAGCAGGGCATCCCGCTCGTCGTGCTCGCGGGCAAGGAGTACGGCTCCGGTTCGTCCCGTGACTGGGCCGCCAAGGGCACCGCGCTCCTCGGCGTCAAGGCCGTCATCGCCGAGTCGTACGAGCGCATCCACCGCTCGAACCTCATCGGCATGGGCGTCCTGCCGCTCCAGTTCCCGGAGGGCCAGTCCGCCGCGACCCTCGGTCTGACCGGCGAGGAGACCTTCTCCTTCGCGGGCATCGAGGAGCTCAACAACGGCACCACGCCGCGCACGGTCAAGGTCACCACCGACACCGGTGTCGAGTTCGACGCGGTCGTCCGCATCGACACCCCCGGTGAGGCCGACTACTACCGCAACGGCGGCATCATGCAGTACGTGCTGCGGAACCTGATCCGCGGCTGATCCGGTCCCGGCCGGCCGGCCGGTGAAACGGGACGGGCCCCGCTCCTCGGAAGAGGAGCGGGGCCCGTTCGTTCGTTCACACGCGCGGGGCGCGGATCAGAACATCAGGCGGTACGTGTTCCAGCCGGTGCCGAGCTTGACGCGCGGCTTGAAGGCGGGAGCGGTGGTGCCGGTGCCCTTGTAGAGCCACAGGTTGCCGGAGCCGTCACGGGCGAGCACGTCGGCCACGCCGTCGATGTCGACGTCACCGGTGGAGACCACCGAGTTGTAGATGCCCCAGCCGGTGCCGACCTTGACGCGCGGACCGAAGGGGGTCTGGTAGTTGCCCGTGCCCTTGTAGAGCCACAGGTTGCCGGAGCCGTCGCGGGCGATCACGTCGGCCTTGCCGTCGTTGTTCAGGTCGCCCTTGCCGGTGATGGCGTTGTAGATGTTCCAGCCGGTGCCGACCTTGACGCGGGGCGCCAGGCGGCCGTTGCCGTAACCGAGGTACAGGTACAGGTTGCCCGAACCGTCACGGGTCAGCAGGTCGTCCGCGGCGGCACCGCCGAGGCTGGCCGTGGAGACGACCGTGTTGAAGGCGCCCCAGCCGCCGCCCAGGCTGACCGGGCTGGCGTTCCACTCCAGCCAGTACAGCGTGCCGTAGGACACGATCCAGGCGCCGTCCGAGACGCCGTCGGCGTCCTGGTCGACCTGGGTCGCCTTGGAGACGCCGCCCCAGCCGGAGCCGACGTCCTCGCGGGCCTCGAAGCCGCCCGAGCCGTTCGGCCAGTAGGACCAGAGCTTGCCGTTGCCGTCGGCGGCGCGCAGCTCGCCGATGGGGGCGTCGGCCGCGGACTCGGCGGCGAAGGTGCCCGCGCCCGGGGTGGCCTTCTCGGCCGCGGCGGAGGTCTTGCCGACCGGCGCCGGCGCGTCCGCGGCGACCGCGGCGGTGGTGGTGCCCACGAGGGCCGCGGTGATGGCCGCGACGGTGACACGGGACAGGATGCCCGTGCGGTTCAGGCCGGTGGAGTTGGCCACGTAGTTCTCCTGAGAGGAAGACGAAAGGAAAGGTTCCGCCACCGGTGCGTCACCCGGACGGCCGACGGCGGAAACCTTATGATCCAGGATCGTCCTCATGGGATCTTCACAGGACAACTGGTTTGTGACACAACTGTTTCGATCCCGGACTTATATCCCTTTTGTCAGCGCAGAAGTTCCACTTCCGCCAGCCGGGACGTGCCTTCCGCCACGAGCCGGTACGCCGTGTACGAGCCAGGCGCGGCGATCGTGAAGGTCCGCGTCTGCCGGTCCCAGGCGAAGGACTCGCCCGCCCTGCGGTCCAGATCGGCCCAGTGCGCCCCGTCCGCGGAGCCCTGAAGCACCCAGCCGGAGGGCGCTTCCGCCCGCGCCGCCGAGGTCAGCGTGTAGCGGACCGCCCGCGTCGGGCCCGTCACCGGCAGCGGCTCCGCCGTGAGCGCCGCCGAGGTCGCCGAGGTGTCGTCGGTGAGCGGACCCGTCCGGGCCAGCGCGTCCGACGGCGGGGCCGGCACCCGGTCGTCCCGCGCGATCGAGGAGGGCGCCGCGCCCGGACCCGTGCCCCAGGACGAGGGCCGCGGGCCCATGTCGAAGCGCAGGGTGCCGCCGCGGGCCAGCAGGTCGTGGGGGAGGGCCGTCGAGTTCCAGGCGCGGCCGTTCACCGTGACGCCCTGGACGTACACGTTCCGGGCACTGTTCCGGGGAGCCTCGACCACCAGCGTGCGGCCGTTGTCCATCCGGACGGTGGCCTTCTTGAAGAGGGGCGAACCGATGGCGTACTCCCCGCC